>CALDUF010000095.1 GCA_937923515.1 uncultured Flavobacteriaceae bacterium | reverse complement strand
TACATGTTTCTACTTGTACTGGTGCGCCTGCTACGTCTAATGCTGCACATAAGCCGTTTGCTGCAACCAATCCTAATACATCGCCGCCTGTTGTTTCTCCAATAGTGACTACACCTAAATCTAAGAAGTTAGGACTGTCTGATCTGCCATCGTATACTAAAGTATGAATCGTGTATTTGCCTGCTTCGGTAACATCAAAACTTGGCGTGCTTGATACTCCTTGAATTACTAAATCGTCGCCTGAGGTTAGTACGAATATTTTACTGTAGCCTGATGGTATCACTACGTTGCCATCTGGTGTGGCACTAATTGTTACACTATCTCCTGTTAAGGTTACTGTAGATGCATCGGCATGTAAATTTCCTGCGTCTGCTGAACAAAATTCTAAGATAACTGATATACCATTTACATCTAAAGAAGCACATAATCCATTAGCTGCAACTAGCGCTAAAACATCACCTCCAGTAGTTGTACCAAATGTTACCACATTTAGATCTAGGAAGTTGGGACTATCTGATCTTCCGTCATATACTAAAGTATGAACGGTATACTTACCGCCTTGCTCAACAGTGAAATTTGGAAGCGTATTAACTTGTTCTATAACTAAATCATCTCCTGATGTTAAAACAAATAATTTACTGTAACCTTCAGGAACTACAACATTATTATTTGGTGTAGCAACTATATTACCAACTCCGCCACCTGTAGATGCTGACACACCACTAAATGAACCTGCATCTGCGATACAAGTTGGCTGATGACTTTCTGTAATGGTAATAATTATTTCTTTGGTATCACATTTAAAACCAAAGGCAAAATCAAATTTGTATAAAGCAACTTCAACCTTAAATTTACCAATACCCAAATTCCATGATGTATTTCCTGCAGGAAATGTATACGGTATGCTGTTTTCGGTAATTTTGTATGTTTTATGATTTTCTAGATTTACTACCGTATATGTGGCACTCTGGGAATACCCTTTCACATTAGCATTTAAGTAAAAATGTTCGGGTAAATCATTGATATTATAAACACCATTATTTTCAACCGAAACCGACTCATGTCCATTAGAGAATTCAAGTCCTGTAATGTGACCACAAATTGTATTTGCGAAAAGATTAGGTGTAAAAAATAAAAATGCAAAAAAGATCAATAAAATTGGTTTGGGGGGCTGAAAGAATAATTGTTGCTTCATTTTGTTGTTTATGTTTTACGAGTTAAAGTTAAACAAAAATATCAGTGTTTAATCTTTAATTCGTTTTTTTAAACAAAAAATAAGATGAACTGTAAAAACAAGTGTCAAAACGTAATAATTTTCTGAAAATCAAACTCATAAAATATAAAATCACGTTAAACAATACATATGTATGAATGATTATGAGTTAGAAATACACCTGACTATGAATAATTTAAGATTTATAGAAACCCACGCTGTATTGGAATATGAAACTGTAGTAAACTTAGCTTTTTGTTGAATTAGGTTATAATTATCCTGAAGTTTATATGATACGTTTTTGGTAAAACGAATTTCAATAGAGACTTTCAAAATATTCTCCTTTAAATCAACCAAAAGTGATGTGTAATTAACGCCAAATTATAAAATAACATTGGTTGCTCAACATCAAAAATTTAAAAAAGCTAATAGATTATATTGAACCCCATACTAGTTTATCAACTACATACGTTCTGGCACATCAATACCTAAAACACTAAATGCATTTTTAATAGTATTGGCCACTACTGTTGAAAGCTGAACTCTAAATATTTTTTCGTCTTCATTATTTACACCTAAAATAGATACATTTTGATAGAAAGAATTAAATTCCTTAACCAAATCATAAGTGTAATTTGCAATTAATGCAGGACTGTGTTGTTCTGCAGCATTTTGTATAATTTCTGGGAATATCTCTAGCTGTTTTATTAGTGCTCTTTCTTTGTCATGAAGTATAACTTCAACTTCGGTCTTAAACAAATCAGCTTCTAAATTTGCCTTTCTCAAAATAGATTGAATTCTAGCATAAGTATATTGAATAAAGGGTCCTGTATTACCTTGAAAATCTATAGATTCTTTCGGATTAAAGAGAATACGTTTTTTAGGATCTACCTTTAGTATGTAATATTTTAAAGCACCTAAACCGATAGTTTTATATAAGGCTTTCTTTTCTTGTTTTGTGTAACCATCAAGTTTACCTAATTCTTCCGAAATTTCTTCTGCTGTATTAGCCATATCTTCAATTAAATCATCGGCATCTACAACAGTACCTTCTCTACTCTTCATTTTTCCGCTAGGTAAATCTACCATACCATAACTTAAATGATATAAATTTTTGGCCCACTCAAAGCCTAATTTCTTCAATATTAAAAACAATACTTGAAAATGATAATCTTGCTCATTTCCAACGGTATACACTATACCGCTTACATCAGGATGATCTTTTATACGCTGTATTGCTGTACCAATATCTTGGGTCATGTATACCGCTGTACCATCAGAACGCTGTACAATTTTTTTATCTAAACCTTCTTCTGATAAATCACACCATACAGAGCCGTCTTCTTCTTTAATAAATACACCGCTTTTTAAACCTTCGGTTACAAACTCTTTACCAAGTAAATAGGTATCACTTTCATAATAAAGCACATCAAAATCAACTCCTAAATTTTTATACGTTACCTCAAACCCATCGTAAACCCAATTGTTCATTTTTTTCCAAAGTGCCACAACTTCTTCATCTCCAGCTTCCCATTTACGCAGCATTTCTTGGGCTTCTAAAATAATAGGAGCTTCTTGTTTGGCTACAGCTTCACTTTTACCTTCAGTTATCAAATCTTGTATTTCCTTTTTATATTCTTTATCAAACTTTACATAATAATTACCTGCAAGTTTATCACCCTTTAATCCTGTACTTTCTGGGGTTTCGTTATTTCCAAAACGCTCCCATGCCAACATACTTTTACAAATGTGTATACCTCTATCATTAATTATTTGAGTTTTGTAAACCTTTTTCCCTGAAGCTTTTAAAATCTCTGCTACACTATAGCCTAATAAGTTATTTCTAACATGCCCCAAGTGTAATGGCTTATTGGTGTTAGGAGAAGAATACTCTACCATTACAGCGTTTTCTTGGGCCTTACTATTTATAAAACCGTACTTAGAATCGTTTTTTATACTATTAAAAAATTTATGATAATAGGCATCACTAACTTGGACATTTAAAAACCCCTTTACAACATTAAAACCATTCACCTCAACAACGTTTTCATCTAAATACTTTCCAATGGCTTCACCTATTTGTACAGGATTGCCTTTAATGAAACGTAACATAGGAAACACAACTACAGTAATATCTCCAGCAAACTCCTTTCTTGTTGCCTGAAATTCAACCGACTCTAATGTTACCTGATACAGTTCTAGAACTGCTTGTTTTACTTGAATAGTTAGTACGTCCTGTATGCTCATTTTTATCAAATTATAAGTGGTCAAAGATAAAATTTTAAATCAAGTATCATTAGTATTTCATTCTGAAATATTATTCTGAATATATTCAAAAAAACCTCAAACTACCACATTTATTTTCTAAGCTTAAACGATTTAAAATAATCGCATATTACAAATGCATTTGTTTGTTCCTACTATTTTGACTTACAGTAAAATACACTAAATTCTTACAATTATTTTTTATTGAAATAGTTGAATTATTAGTAAATATACTGTCGTTTTTCTATGTTTTTTGCACTTAATCTATTCGTCGATTTTTTCAAAAAAAACACGGCACTCTTTATCTAATTTTTTGGTAGAAAAACCCATAAATTAGAATATAAAATCCCTTTTTGCAACTTTTGTGACAAGCTATTATTGACTAAACAAACTATTACTTAAACTCAAAAGGCATATTGATTTCCCTCAACCATGTGCCTTTAAAATAGTTTTTGATAAAAACTATAACTAAGCATTTGTATGAGGAGCACAATTACTCTCATTTTATTGTTACATCTATTTTTTGGTTTTTCTCAAACCAAAGAGCTAGACAGCTTATCTATAGCTTTGGGTTTTGAAACTAATGATTCTCTAAAAGTTGATACTTCTCTTAAAATTATTGATCTTCTTTACGACTCGCAAAATTTTGATCAGGCACTTAAGTATATAAAACTAAGTGACCAACTTTCTTCGGATATTAACTACGAAAAAGGAATTGCTAACATTACGTATTACAAAGCACTTATATACGCTAAAAAAAATGATTATATAAATGCAATGGACGGTTACAATAAAGCCAAAACTTTATTTAACAAATTAAAAGATACACTACACGTTGCAAAAGTAAATAACAGCATTGGCTTAATTGAAATGGAACGAGGTAACTTTAGTAAAGGTTTACAATACTCCTTATCTGCCATTAGAGAACTAGAAAGTCGTGGGCTTAGTCATGAACTTCGTGATGTGTATGTTAGTTTAGGACAAACTTACTACAAGCTTAATGATGTAGACAAAGCTATTGAATACAACTTAAAGGCTCTTGACACACAGGAACAAATGAATGACTCTGAAGGTGTTAATAATTCCAGCTTACTCTTAGCTGAGTTATATTCTAAAATGAAAGAGCATAGAAAAGCTATCCAATTTTATGAAAAAGTATTAAATAGTTCTAAAGGAAAAATAGATTCGATAAGAAGTAATGTTTTACCGAAATTAGGCGGTGAATATTTAGCATTTAATGATTTTGATTCTGCTGCAAAATATTTAATTCAAGGATTAAAGCTAAACAGAAGAAATAATAACAAGGCTGATTTAGTAACCACACTAAACAACCTAGGACAACTAAATTTAAGTAAAGGAAATTTGCGTACTGCAGCAAAACAATTATATGAAGCTGGTGCTATAGCTAAAAAACTAAATAACGCTGATGAACTCTTGAGATATTATGGTTTGATGAAGACTTTAGATTCTACAACAAAAAGATTTGATAGAGCTTTTGTTTGGCAACGCCGCTATTATAATTTAAAAGATAGTATTGATAAATCTAAAATACAAACACCTCAAAAAACCAATGCTGTTGAAGCGACAGATTTGAGTTTAAACTTTGATAACAAAACAATTAAAACAGAAGTTGGCTCCAAAAACACTGTTAGTACCAAGTATGAAGACAAACTTAAAAAGTTTAAATTTTTCTTTTACACGCTTCTAGGTATTTTGGCTATAGTATGTATATTTCTTGTTTTGGCTTATTTAAAACAAAATAATAGCTTAAAATCTGTACAAGATCTTGAGGAACAAAATCTCAAAATACAATTACAGAACGAAGCTTACATTGAACAAACTAAGCACTTAGAAAGTATAAACAATGTTAAAGATAAATTGTTTTCAATTGTTTCTCATGATTTGAAGGATTCATTATCATCAATAAATGGTTTTATTGATTTGCTGAGAGACGGTTCTTTATCTAGAGAAGAATTTGATAACTTAATTCCTGAGTTAAGTGAAAACGCCAATAATGCTTCACTTTTACTATTTAATTTACTGAATTGGTCTAAATCGCAAATGCAATCTCTCAAACCTAGTCCTAGTTTATTTGATATCCAAGAAGTGTTTGAAGAAAAAATTAAACTTGTAGACCAACGCTTAGAAAGTAAAGGTATTGAACTTGTAGATCATTCATTAAGAGACTTTGCCTATGCCGATAGAAGCATGATAGAAATTGTGATACAAAATCTATTAGCAAACGCTCTAAAATTCTCCAGAAAAGGAGACACCATAACTGTTTCTAACCATATTAGTAATGGTAGCTGTATTATAAGTGTAGCAGATACAGGTGTTGGTATTCCTTCTCATAACCTCGAAAAACTATTTAAAAACAACACATATACTACAATGGGAACCAATAATGAAAAAGGTACAGGTCTTGGTCTCTCAATTTGTAAAGAGTTGGTTGAACTAAATGGTGGTAAAATTTGGGTAGAAAGCACTGTTAATTCTGGTAGTACATTTTACATACAGCTTCCTAAATCTAAACCAAACGAAGCATAATATTTTACGCTTTAGGTAAAAAAACCTCGGCCATCATACAGCGTGCACTTCCGCCACCACACGTTTCAATAGTTTTTAAAGAGCTTGATAAAATTTTACAATGCTTTTCAATAGTTTCAATTTGGTGCGTGGTTAAACAATCAAAAGCTGCTTTACTCATAATTAAGAAACGTTCATTGTTCTTACCCTTTACTTGCAGCATATTACCTGCAAATTCAGCCACTTGCGCTTCGGTAATGTCAATAATTGTTTTATCATCTGCTTTTAAATGCTTTATTACATTTTTACGCGCCTTTTTATCATCAATACAACTTAAGCATATTACAGCAAAATTTTCTGCTATACACATCATAACATTGGTATGGTATATCGGTTTTCGCGCTCCGTTAACAGTTTGGTTTGCAATAAAAACTACAGGAGTATACTCAAAGTCCTCACAAAACTCAATAAATAAATCTTCATCTGCTCTTGGAGACAATGCGCAATACGCTTTTCTATTTACACGATCTAAAATTACACTTCCTGTACCTTCTAAAAAAACACTTTCATCTTCAGCACTGGTATAATCTATAACATTTCGAATAACGAATCCTTCGTTTTCAAGTGTGTCTAATATATCTTCTCTTCGCTCTAAGCGTCTGTTTTCAGCAAACATTGGATACAAGCCTATATTACCATTTTGGTGGAATGACACCCAATTGTTTGGGAAAATTGAATCAGGCGTATCTGCATCGGCATTATCATTTACCACAATTACATGTACACCAACGTCTCTTAGTTTTTGAACATATACATCAAACTCCTTTTGCGCTTTTGCATTTATACTCTCTGGTAAAACACCATCTATTTGTTCTTGATAATAGTTATTTATAGCTGTTTCTTCGTTCATCCTAAAATTTACAGGACGTATCATTAATATTGTATTTGTAGTTTGTTCCATAGTAATTTAATCTCTAACTAAAGGCAATGTTGTACAGCGTAATAACCCTTCCTGCTTACCAATTTCAGCATAAGGTACTGTTTCTACTGTAAAACCTTGTTGTCTTAACCAAGCATTAAGTCTTGTAAAGTTTTGTTCAGAAATTATGACGTCTTCAGAAATTGAAAATACATTGCTATTCATAGCATACATTTCTTCTTTCGTTATTTCAAATATATTTTCTTTGCCAAAAAAATCTACTAGCCATTGGTACTCACTTTCTATTAAAAACCCATTTTTATGTATTATAGCTTTTCCTTTTCCTAACGGATTAAAACAACAATCTAAATGCAAGGCATTTTCTCTTGGATTGGTATTCGATTTTCTAAGTTGAAATGCTTTTACTGTTTTCTTCGGAAACAAATCTTGTATGGCATTAACGGCTTGTATATTGGTGCGCGCAGTAATTAAATCTGGGTAATCCTCACCCAAGTATGTACCCATAAAAATATAATCGTTCCAAGGCATCACATCACCCCCTTCCACATGACAATTTTCTGGGAGTATAATGCGCTTATCTTTTGCCACTTGTTGCCATATATAATCTATAGCATGTACTTCTTTTTCTCTGTGAGGTACAATATTAGCCTCTATCATAATATCATCTATAACGAAAGCAATATCACGAGAAAAAATTTGGTTACAATTTGCAATAGTTTCTGGCCTGTAAACTTCAACATCATAGGTTTTAAACACTTCCAAAACAGCATTCATCTCAGTAATCATGTCGGCTTCTTTTGGGTAAGTACCTGCTTTTATATGTTCTATACTTTTAGGGTCGTAGCACGCTTCTATTTTTGGAACAGGACCATTACTTACAGCGGTACCAAGCACCACTTTTCTTAATCTGGAAGTTTCGTTTTTTATGTTGAGTTTTAGCATATTGTAAATATAAAAAAGCTTCATAACAACTAAGTATGAAGCTTTAAAATAGTTTATAACAAAACGAAAGTACTATTTACTATCGCTGGTCTACAGGAACAACTTGACGCTCTGTAGCTCCTATATAAATTTGTCTTGGTCTTCCAATAGGCTCTTTGCGTAAACGCATTTCTCTCCATTGCGCTATCCAACCTGGTAAACGCCCTATAGCAAACATTACTGTAAACATTTCTGTAGGGATACCCATTGCTCTGTAAATTATACCTGAATAAAAATCTACATTAGGATATAATTTTCTATCTACGAAATACGGATCTTCTAAAGCTTCTTTTTCTAAACCTTTAGCGATATCTAAAATTGGATCTTCAATTCCTAAGTCATGCAAAACTTGGTCTGCAGCTTTTTTGATAATCTTAGCTCTTGGATCAAAGTTTTTATAAACACGATGACCAAAGCCCATTAAGCGGAATGGATCACTCTTATCTTTAGCCTTCGCCATATACTTTTTAGTATCACCACCATCGGCTTGTATTGCTTCAAGCATTTCTAAAACTGCTTGATTAGCACCACCGTGAAGTGGCCCCCAAAGTGCAGAAATTCCAGCAGAAATTGAAGCAAATAAACCTGCATGAGATGAACCTACAATTCTCACGGTAGATGTAGAACAGTTCTGCTCATGATCAGCATGTAGAATTAATAGTTTATCTAAAGCATCAACTAAAACAGGGTTTTGTACGTAACAACTGTTTGGTTTTGAGAACATCATTTTTAAAAGGTTCTCTACATAACCTAAAGTATTGTCGCCGTAATCTAGAGGTTGCCCTTGTTTTTTACGCATTGTCCACGCTACTAATACAGGCATTTTCCCTAGTAGTCTCACAACAGACTTGTACATATCCTCTTCAGAATCTACATTTACTGATGACGGATTAAATGCTGTTAATGCACTTGTTAATGAAGAAATAACACCCATTGGATGCGCCGCTTTTGGAAAAGCCTCTAAAATCTTTTTTATATCTTCATCTACAGCAGATTGTGCTTTGATATCGTCATGAAACTTATCATTTTGCGCTTTAGTAGGTAATTCTCCAAAAATTAATAAGTAAGCTACCTCAAGAAAATCAACTTTATTGGCTAAATCTGCAATATCATACCCTCTATATCTTAAGATTCCTTTTTCACCATCCAAAAATGTTATAGCACTTTCACAAGATCCCGTATTTTTATAACCTGGGTCTATTGTTATTACACCATTAGTAACAGCTCGTAATTTTGATATATTAATTGCTGATTCGTTCTCAGTTCCTTTTTCAACTGGGAACTCATGTTTCTCTCCATTGATCTCTAGAATAGCGGTATTTGACATATGTTTTTTAGTTTATTTTTTCGGATTGCTAATTTACAAAATATCCCTTGATTTTAAGACGACACAAAGTAAAGGTTTTGTTAATTTATAGATTACTAAAATCAATAGCAAAAAAAGGCGATTAGTTAAAAACTAATCGCCTTTTGTTTAAAATATTTAAAAATGAAAATTACTTCACTTTAAATGCGTTTTCTCCTGGAAAGTAAGCAACCGAACCTAGTTCTTCTTCTATACGTAATAACTGATTGTATTTTGCCATACGATCACTACGAGAAGCAGAACCTGTTTTAATTTGCCCTGTGTTTAAAGCTACAGCTAAATCTGCAATGGTATTGTCTTCTGTTTCTCCAGAACGGTGAGACATTACAGAAGTATAACCTGCATTATGTGCCATATTTACAGCTGCAATAGTTTCGGTTAATGATCCTATTTGGTTTACTTTAATTAATATTGAATTTGCAATACCTTCGTTGATGCCTCTTGATAAACGCTCTACGTTAGTTACAAATAAATCATCTCCAACTAATTGCACTTTATCACCAACTAACTCAGTTAAGTAAGCCCAACCTTCCCAATCGTTTTCATCCATACCATCTTCAATAGAAACTATAGGATATTTAGCAACCAATTCTGCTAAATACTCAGCTTGCTCCTTACTGGTTCTAATAACACCAGAGTCGCCTTCAAACTTCTTATAGTCATATTTTCCATTCACAAAAAATTCTGCTGACGCACAATCTAGGGCAATTTTAACTTCATCACCAAATTTGTATCCTGCATTACCTACTGCTTTAGCTATAGTATCTAATGCATCTTCAGTTCCTCCAGCTAAATTTGGTGCAAAACCACCTTCGTCTCCTACAGCAGTACTTAAATCTCTATCGTGTAATACCTTTTTTAAATGATGAAAAATTTCTGTTCCCATTTGCATAGCGTGCGTGAAATTTTCAGCCTTTACTGGCATGATCATAAACTCTTGAAATGCAATTGGTGCATCACTATGAGAACCACCGTTTATAATATTCATCATTGGCAATGGCAATGTATTTGCAGAAACACCACCAACATAACGATATAAAGGCATGTTTAACTCGTTTGCAGCAGCTTTAGCAGCGGCTAAAGATACACCCAAAATTGCATTAGCGCCTAATTTTGATTTGTTTGGTGTGCCATCTAACTCAATCATCATCTGGTCTATCAAGTTTTGTTCAAAAACTGAAACACCTACTAATTCTTCTGCTATGCTTGTATTAACATTCTCAACTGCTTTTAAAACACCTTTACCCATGTAAGTATCACCACCGTCACGCAACTCTACTGCTTCATGTTCTCCTGTTGATGCTCCTGATGGTACAGCAGCTCTTCCTAATACGCCATTTTCTGTAATTACATCAACCTCTACAGTTGGGTTACCTCTCGAATCTAGGATTTGTCTTGCGTGTACACTAACTATTATACTCATAATTGGTTTGTTTTTTAATCTTTTATTGCTTCAAATTTACGTCTTAATCTTCTTTTATAGGCTAGCTTTTGTCATAAAAACCTAAAACTAAAGCTATAACGTTTTAGTTCGTTATAGCTTGTTTTATTTACTATTTTATGATACGGTTGAAAGTTTACTTTTCTTGATATTTTCAACAAACTGATCGAATAGATATCTAGAATCGTGAGGTCCTGGACTTGCTTCTGGGTGGTATTGCACCGAAAATACATTTTTGCTTTTCATTGCCAAACCAGCCACAGTATCGTCGTTTAAATGTACGTGCGTTACTTTTAAATCTGTATTAGCTTCTGCCTCTTCTCTATTTACCGCAAAACCGTGGTTTTGAGAGGTAATTTCGCCTTTTCCTGTAATTAAGTTTTTTACTGGATGATTGATACCTCTATGCCCGTTGTGCATTTTATAGGTTGAAACGCCATTTGCTATAGCAATTACTTGATGTCCTAAGCAAATACCAAAAAGTGGCAAATCTCTTTTTATAATTTCTTTAGCTACTTGTTGCGCTTCTACTAATGGTTCTGGATCTCCAGGACCGTTAGATAAGAAATAGCCATCTGGTTTAAATGCCTCTAAATCTTCGAATTTTGAATTGTATGGAAATACTTTAACGTAACAATCTCTACTTGCTATATTTCTTAAAATATTTTTCTTAATACCAATATCTAATGCTGCAACTTTATATGTTGCGCTTTCATCGCCAAAGTAGTAAGGTTCTGTGGTTGATACTTTTGAAGCTAACTCTAGGCCTTTCATACTTGGTACGTTTGCTAGTTGTTGCTTTAAAGCTTCAATATTATCTACTTCGGTAGAGATTACAGCATTCATTGCGCCATTATCTCTTATATAGCTTACCAAAGCTCTTGTATCTACATCTGAAATGGCCAAAAGATTATTTTTATCTAAGAAATCTTCTAACGATCCATCGGCGGCATCACGAGAATATTCGTAACTAAAGTTTTTTACTATGAGGCCTGCTATTTTTATAGAATCTGATTCTACTTCGTCTTCATTGGTACCGTAGTTCCCAATGTGGGCGTTGGTGGCTACCATTAGTTGACCGTAGTATGAAGGATCGGTAAAGATTTCCTGATACCCTGTCATACCCGTATTAAAACATACCTCTCCAAAGGCTGTTCCTTGTTTACCTCCTACTGCTTTTCCATAAAAAATTGTACCATCTGCAAGTAGAATGATGGCATTTTGTTTTTTCTGATATTTCATTTGCTTACGTTGTTTTCTTCTGCGTTAGGGATTGAGGGATTTGTTGAAGCTCCTCGACGAAGGAGAGAGCGACTCCCGAAAGCCCGACCCGACCATAGGAGGGTAACGCCAAAAGGTTTTACAAAAATTCAAAAAAAAAGGATAAACTAAAAATAGTTTATCCTTTATATATTAAATGCTTATTAACATTTATTCTTCTTCGTTTGATGCGTTAGTATCAATTGGTGCTACAGCTGCTGGTTTGCTACCGCCTCTTCTACTTCTTCTAGTAGTTTTCTTCTTAGCTTTACCTGCGTTGTAGATTTCGTTGTAATCTACTAACTCTATCATCGCCATATCTGCATTATCACCTAAACGATTACCTAATTTGATAATACGGGTGTAACCTCCTGGTCTGTCTGCAACCTTTGTTGCAACATCTCTAAATAATTCTGTAACTGCTTCTTTTTGTCTAAGCTTACTGAAAACGATACGTCTATTATGTGTTGTATCTTCTTTAGATTTTGTTACTAAAGGCTCTACAAATTGCTTTAAAGCTTTTGCTTTTGCTACTGTAGTGTTAATTCGCTTGTGCTCTATTAAAGAACAAGCCATGTTTGCTAACATTGCCTTTCTGTGGGCTGTTTTTCTACCTAAGTGGTTTATTTTTTTTCCGTGTCTCATGACGTTTGTTTTATCATCTTGCTACCAAACTCGTAAATCGAGGAGCAAAATATGATTTATACTATTAATTTTAAATTTGAGTTTTAGAATATGTGTGAAAATCAAAAATTATTAATCTTCTATCTAAACTCTCTAGTCTTTATCTAACTTATATTTACTTAAGTCCATTCCGAAATTTAAACCTTTAACATGTACAAGCTCTTCTAGCTCTGTTAAAGATTTTTTACCGAAGTTACGGAACTTCATTAAATCGTTTTTATTAAAAGATACTAAGTCTCCTAAAGTATCAACTTCTGCAGCTTTTAAACAGTTAAGCGCACGTACGGATAAATCCATATCGATAAGCTTTGTTTTAAGCAACTGTCTCATGTGAAGTGATTCTTCATCATAAGTTTCAGTTTGTGCAATTTCATCGGCTTCTAAAGTGATACGCTCATCAGAGAATAACATGAAGTGATGTATTAGCGTTTTAGCGGCTTCTGTTAAAGCATCTTGTGGCGTTATTGAACCGTCTGTGATGATTTCAAAAACTAACTTTTCGTAATCTGTTTTTTGTTCTACACGGTAATTTTCGATGCTGTACTTAACATTTTTTATTGGTGTGTAGATAGAATCTGTAAAGATGGTTCCCATTGGTGCAGAAGGCTTTTTGTTTTCTTCTGCTGGTACATAACCTCTACCTTTTTCTATAGTGATTTCCATATTAATGTTCACTTTAGGATCTAAATTACAGATAACTAATTCTGAATTTAATACTTGGAATCCTGAAATAAACTTTTGAAAATCTCCTGCTAATATTTGTTCTTGACCTGAGATTGAAATTGAGATTGATTCGTTATCGATATCTTCAATTTGTCTTTTAAAACGAACTTGTTTTAGGTTTAAGATGATTTCTGTTACATCTTCTACCACACCAGCTATAGTGGAAAATTCGTGGTCTACACCTTCTACTCTAACTGATGTAATTGCAAATCCCTCAAGAGAAGATAATAAAACTCTTCTTAATGCATTACCAACAGTTAAACCGTAACCTGGTTCTAGTGGTCTGAATTCGAATTTACCTTCGAAATCAGTAGAATCAATCATGATTACTTTGTCGGGCTTCTGAAAATTAAATACTGCCATATCGTTGTTCTTCGTTTTAATTGTTATAAGGTTGCGCGGTTTAAAAGTTTGAAGAATACTAATAAACCCTTTGGCCAAATACCAATGTGATTAATTTATTATTTTGAGTATAACTCGACTATGAATTGTTCGTTGATGTTTTCTGGAATTTGAATTCTTGCTGGAACAGCAACATAGGTTCCAGATTTGGTATCGTTATTCCAAGTAATCCATTCGTAAACGTGACTTGAGTTTGATAAAGATCTATCAATAGCTTCAAGTGATTTAGATTTTTCTCTAACAGCAACAACATCGCCTGCTTTTAACTGGTAAGAAGGTATATTTACTAATTCACCATTTACAGTAATATGTCTGTGAGATACTAATTGGCGTGCACCACTTCTAGAAGGAGAAATACCCATTCTGTAAACTACGTTATCTAAACGAGATTCACATAATTGTAATAACACCTCACCAGTAATACCTTGTGCAGCTCTAGCTTTTTTAAATAATCCTCTAAATTGACGCTCTAAAATACCGTAGGTATATTTAGCTTTTTGTTTTTCCATTAACTGGATTGCGTATTCAGATTTTTTTCCACGTCTTCTGTTGTTTCCGTGTTGTCCTGGAGGATAATTTCTTTTTTCGAATGATTTATCTTCTCCAAAGATAGCTTCGCCGAATTTACGTGCGATTTTAGTTTTAGGACCAGTATATCTTGCCATTTTAAATTGTTTTAGAGAGTAGTTATGAATTAAGGTCTTAATCTTATCCTTCGATAACCGTAAGTCTCTCGTTGATACTTGTTAATATTATTTTTTTCGGTTTGCAAATTTATGCAAAAAATTAATACCATCTGAAAAACAGATGATATTAATTTTTTATTAAAAACACGAATTAAATCGTGATTATACTCTTCTACGTTTTGGTGGGCGACACCCGTTGTGTGGTAACGGTGTAACATCTACAATTTCTGTTACTTCTATACCAGCATTGTGAATAGAACGTATAGCAGATTCTCTACCATTTCCAGGACCTTTTACATATACTTTTACCTTCTTTAAACCAGCTTCTAAAGCTACTCCTGAAGCATCCTCTGCTGCTAATTGCGCTGCATAAGGTGTGTTTTTCTTAGATCCTCTAAATCCCATTTTACCAGCTGAAGACCATGATATTACATCACCCTTCTTATTGGTTAATGAAATGATAATATTATTGAATGAAGCAGTTACGTGTGCTTCTCCAACAGCGTCTACTATTACTTTACGTTTTTTTGTACTTGACTTTGCCATATTCTTTTGTTATAGTTGCTAGCTTTAGTTGTTAGAATCCTAAACCTTTCGATTTCGAACAGATTCATCTAACGTCTAAACACTAATGACTAATGTCTAATTATTATTTAGTTGCCTTTTTCTTGTTAGCAACAGTTTTTCTTCTACCTTTTCTTGTTCTAGAGTTGTTTTTAGTGCGTTGCCCTCTTAATGGCAAACCTGCTCTATGACGAATACCTCTGTAACACCCAATATCCATTAAACGCTTAATGTTTAATTGTGTTTCAGAACGTAATTCACCTTCAATAGTATAAGTTCCAACAGCCTCACGGATTGCTCCTATTTCATCATCTGTCCAGTCTTGTACTTTAGTGTTTTCGTCTACTTTAGCAGTCGCTAAAATTTCTTGAGCTCTACTTTTACCTACACCGTAGATATAAGTTAAAGAAATAACTCCTCTTTTTTGTTTTGGTATGTCTACACCTGCAATTCTTGCCATATTACTTTTTAGTTTCTAGTTGTTAGTTTTTAGTTGTTAGAATCCTAAACCTCTCGATTTCGAACAGATTCATCTAACTGCTAAACACTAATGACTCATTGTCTAAATTAACCTTGTCTTTGTTTAAATCTAGGATTCTTTTTGTTTATCACGTAAAGTCTCCCTTTTCTACGCACAATTTTACAATCTGCGCTTCTTTTTTTAACTGATGCTCTTACTTTCATCTTTAATAGTTTAAAGTTCTAGGCTTAAAGTTTTAGAGTTGACTAAAAGGCAACTTGCAACTTATACCTTGTAACTTATTTTAGTATCTATAAGTTATTCGAGCCTTAGTTAAATCATAAGGACTCATTTCTAATTTTACTTTATCTCCTGGTAATAATTTAATATAGTGCATACGCATCTTACCAGATATGTGTGCCGTCACAATGTGACCGTTTTCTAACTCAACACGAAACATTGCATTTGATAATGCTTCTATAATCGTCCCGTCCTGTTCTATTGCTGCTTGTTTTGCCATATTTTAGTTTTTAGTTCTTAGTCTTTAGCTGTTAGAACTCTCTACTTTTAATTTAAATCTGTAATTTTCTAATGCCTAATAACTATTTACTATTGTCTAATTTTAAGCTACTGCTTTTCTATTTTTACCAGTTTTCATTAAGCCATCGTAATGTCTATTTAACAAATACGAATTGATTTGTTGCATCGTGTCAATGGCAACTCCAACCATAATTAATAGCGATGTTCCTCCGAAAAACAATGCCCAACCTTGCGTTACGTTCATTAACTTCACTATAAAGGCAGGAAAAATTGCGATTAGCGCTAAGAAAATAGAACCTGGTAAGGTAATTTGAGACATTATTTTATCTAGGTATTCTGAAGTTTCAGAACCAGGACGAATACCTGGTATAAAACCACCACTACGTTTTAAATCATCTGCCATTTTATTGGTAGGCACTGTAATTGCAGTATAAAAATATGTAAATACAATAATTAATAGAGCAAAAACAAGATTGTACCAGAATCCAAAAATATCAGAAAAGTTAGTTTGCATCCATAAACCAGCAGCAGTATCTTTCATAAAAGATGAGCCACCAATTAAGCTAGGAACAAACATTATGGCTTGAGCGAATATAATTGGCATTACACCAGAAGCATTAAGCTTTAATGGTATGTATTGTCTAGATCCACCAGCTGCAGCTTTTTCGTATCCACCAGAAGCAGTTCGTCTTGCATACTGTACAGCAATTTTTCTAACAGCCATTACTAACATAACAGAGGCTAATATGATAACAAACCAAACTACAAGCTCAATTAAAATCATAATTAAACCACCGTTAGATTCTGTTACTCTAGCAGCATATTCTTGAACAAAAGATTGTGGTAATGTTGCGATAATACCCACCATAATTAATAATGAAATACCGTTACCAATACCTTTATCAGTAATCTTTTCACCTAACCACATGGCAAAAATACAGCCTGTTACTAATATTACTACAGACGAGAAATAAAACAATCCACCAGTTCCTAATAAGAACGCAGATTGAGGAATTCCTAAAGCTGGTAAACTTGCTAAATATCCTGGTGCTTGTACCAAACATATAGCAATAGTTAACCAACGTGTAATCTGTGTAATCTTCTTTTGTCCACTAGCGCCTTCCTTTTGTAACTTTTGCAAGTAAGGAATAGCAATACCCATTAACTGTACAACAATAGAAGCTGAAATGTAAGGCATAATACCAAGTGCAAAAACCGAAGCGTTAGCAAAAGCTCCACCTGTAAAGGCATTAAGCAAACCTAATAAACCGCCATCGGTTGTTTCAGCTAAACCACCTAATTGCGAAGCATCAATACCTGGCAATACAACTTGAGCACCAAATCGATATACTAATAACAAACTCAACGTTACGATGATTCTGTTTCTTAGTTCTTCGATTTTCCAAACATTTTTTATTGATTCTATAAATTTCATACGTTAATGTAGTCTTATAAAGTTATAGCTTCTCCTCCAGCAGCTTCGATAGCAGCTTTTGCTGAAGCCGAAAACTTGTGAGCAGATACTTTTAATTTTGCTTTTAGCTCTCCTCTTCCTAATACCTTAACTAAATCATTTTTTCCAGCTAATCTGTTAGAGAATAAAGCATCAAAATCTACTGTATCTTTTACTTTTTTATCATCTACTAACGCTTGTAAGGTATCTAAATTAATTGCTTGATACTCTACACGGTTAATATTTGTAAAACCAAACTTAGGTACACGTCTTTGTAAAGGCATTTGTCCACCTTCAAATCCTAATTTCTTAGAATAACCAGAGCGCGATTTTGCACCCTTATGACCACGTGTAGCAGTACCGCCTTTACCAGACCCTTGACCTCTACCTACGCGTTTACCTTGGTTTTTATTTGAACCTTCTGCAGGTTTTAAATTACTTAAATCCATTTCAGTTTTATATTATTTTGTTTCTTCTACAGAAACTAAATGTGAAACTTTAGCAACCATACCAAGAATATTTGGTGTAGCTTCATGCTCTTTTACTTGTCCAATCCTTTTAAGACCTAAAGCTTCTAAAGTTCTTTTTTGTCTTTGCGTACGATTGATAGCGCTTTTAACCTTTGTTACTTTAATTTTTCCCATTTTAATAGTTTTTAGTTGATTAGTCTTTAGTTGTTAGAACTCAAATTCTATAATTACATCGAATTTCTATCGTCTAAATACTAATTACTAAAGTCTTATTTACGCGTTAAAAACTTTTTCAAGTGAAATACCTCTGTCCTTAGCAATTGCGTTTGCATCTCTTAATTGTAATAAAGCATCAAATGTTGCTTTTACCACGTTGTGAGGGTTAGATGATCCTTGAGATTTTGATAATACATCATGTACACCAACTGCTTCAAGAACGGTTCTAACAGCACCACCTGCAATTACACCTGTACCAGGAGCAGCAGGAATAATATTTACTCTTGCTCCACCATATTTACCTTTTTGCTCATGAGGTAAAGTTCCTTTTCTGATAGGAATACGAACTAGGTTTTTCTTAGCATCTTCAACAGCTTTTGCGATTGCACTAGCTACATCTTTAGATTTTCCTAAACCTTGTCCTACAACACCAGCTTCATCTCCAACAACAACAATTGCTGAAAAACCAAATGCTCTACCACCTTTTGTTACTTTAGTAACACGTTGCACACCAACTAAACGATCTTTAAGATCTAATCCACCTGGTTTTACTAATTCTGCGCTTTTATAGTTTTGATACATAATTTCTTAGAATTTAAGTCCTGCTTCTCTAGCGCCTTCGGCTAATGATTTTACTCTACCATGGTATAAGTAACCACCTCTATCAAAAGAAATAGTTTCAATACCAGCTTTTAAAGCTTTTTCTGCAACTGCTTTTCCTACTAAAGCAGCAACTTCACTTTTATTGCCTTTAGCTTTTGCTATATCTTTATCTCTAGAAGATGCAGCGCTTAGGGTTTTTCCTGAAACGTCATCAACTATTTGAGCATAGATCTCTTTATTACTTCTATAAACAGCCAATCTTGGTTTTGCTTCTGTACCAGAAACAACCTTACGGATTCTGCTTTTTATTCTTAATCTTCTTTGATTCTTTGTTAATGCCATAACTCAATTATTAAGCTGATTTACCTGCTTTTCTTCTTAATTCTTCACCAACAAACTTAATTCCTTTTCCTTTGTAAGGCTCTGGCTTACGGAAACCACGAATTTTAGCTGCTACTTGACCAACTAATTGTTTGTCGTGAGATGTTAATTTAATGATTGGATTTTTACCTTTTTCAGAAATTGTTTCAATTTTTACCTCAGGAGCTATACTCATTACAATATTGTGAGAAAACCCTAAAGCCAATTCTAATTTCTGACCTTGGTTTGATGCTCTATACCCTACACCTACAAGCTCTAATTCTTTAGTCCATCCTTTAGATACACCTTCAATCATATTATGCATTAAAGATCTGTACAAACCGTGTTTAGCTTTTTGATCTTTAGTATCAGAAGAACGTGTTACCCAAACACTACCATCTTCGACTTTAATCGCGATAGAATCGTAATTTTGAGTTAATTCTCCTAATTTTCCTTTAACGGTTACTAATCCTTCTTTGACGTCTACTGAAACGCCTTCAGGAATTGCTACTGGGTTATTTCCTATTCTACTCATCTCTTTCTCCCTTTTTTAGTAAACGTAACATAAAACTTCACCACCTACATTATCTCTTTGGGCTTGTTTACCAGTCATTACACCATGAGATGTAGAAACTATAGCAATACCAAGACCGTTAAGTACTCTAGGTAGTTCTTTAGCACCAGCATACTTACGTAAACCTGGTGTACTAATACGTTGAATTTTTTTAATTACAGGTTCTTTAGTTTCTTTGTTGTACTTCAGTGCTATCTTAATAGTACCTTGTACAGATGAATCGTCAAACTTGTAACTTAAAATATATCCTTGTTCGAATAATATTTTTGTGATGTCTTTCTTTAAGTTAGATGCAGGAATTTCTACCACTCTGTGGTTAGCTCTAATTGCATTTCTAACTCTCGTAAGATAATCCGCTATTGGATCTGAATACATATTTATTAATTTGCGGTAATGGTTTTCAATACTGTCTTTCAGTTTGAACCTTCTACCAATTTATAATTCTTTTTTTACCAACTTGCCTTTTTAACACCTGGGATTAACCCTTGGTTAGCCATTTCTCTAAAAGTAACACGAGATATACCAAATGTTCTCATATAACCTTTAGGTCTACCAGTTAGTTTACATCTATTATGCTGACGTATAGGTGATGCATTTTTAGGTAACTTTTGCAATGCTTCGTAATCTCCAGCTTCTTTTAAAGCTTTACGTTTTTCAGCATACTTTGCTACTGTTTTAGCTCTTTTTACCTCACGGGCTTTCATTGATTCTTTAGCCATAACTTAGTTCTTTTTAAAAGGTACCCCTAATTCAGTTAATAATGATTTTGCTTCTTTATCTGTTTCAGCAGAAGTTACAAATGTAATATCCATACCTGAGATTTTATTCACTTTATCAATGTTAATCTCTGGGAATATAATTTGTTCAGTAATTCCTAAATTGTAATTACCTCTTCCATCAAAACCAGTCGCTTTTATTCCGTTAAAATCTCTAACTCTTGGTAGCGCAGAAGTTACCAAACGATCTAAAAATTCATACATTCTTTCACCACGTAAAGTTACTTTAACACCAATAGGCATTCCTTTACGTAATTTAAAAGATGCAACATCCTTTTTAGATAAGGTTGCTACGGCTTTTTGTCCAGATATAGTAGTTAATTCTTCCAATGCGTGGTCAATTAACTTTTTGTCTGCAACGGCTGCTCCAACACCTTTAGATATTACTATCTTTTGTAGTTTTGGAACTTGCATTACATTTTTATATCCAAATTCGTCTGTAAGAGCTGCAATTACTTTGCTTTTATACTCTTCTTTAAGTCTAGGTGAATATGCCATAACTATATTACTTCATTAGATTTTACTGAAAATCTTACTTTCTTATCACCTTCCATCTTATATCCAACTCTTGTTGTTTCTCCTTTTGAAGTTAACAATGATAAGTTAGACACATGAAGAGGTGCTTCTTTTTCTACGATTCCACCTTGAGGATTTTGTGCACTTGGCTTAGTATGTTTCTTCACCATATTCACACCCTCAACAATCGCTTTGTTCTTGTCTATCAATACTTGTTGTACAGTACCTTCTGATCCTTTATGATCGCCAGCAATTACTTTTACAGTATCTCCAGTTTTTATTTTAAGCTTTCCCATCTTAATATTAATGTATTAAAGCACCTCTGGTGCTAATGATACTATCTTCATGAATTGTTTATCACGAAGCTCTCTAGCAACTGGTCCAAATACACGTGTTCCTCTCATTTCACCCGTTGGGTTTAAAAGCACACAAGCGTTATCGTCAAATCTTATATAAGATCCGTCTGGACGTCTTACTTCTTTGGTAGTACGAACAACTACTGCTGTAGATACTGCACCTTTTTTTATGTTTCCGTTAGGTGTTGCATCTTTAACAGAAACAACAATTTTGTCTCCTACAGAAGCATACCTTCTTTTAGTACCACCTAATACACGGATAGTTAAAACCTCCTTTGCACCAGTGTTATCAGCTACCTTTAATCTTGATTCTTGTTGTAACATAATTACTTAGCTCTTTCAATTATTTCAACTAATCTCCAGCACTTAGATTTACTTAAAGGTCGTGTTTCCATGATTCTTACAGTATCTCCTTCGTTGCAGTCATTTTGCTCGTCGTGCGCCACATATTTTTTTGTTTTTAACACGAACTTACCATACATAGGGTGCTTTACTTTTTTCACCTCAGAAACCACAATAGATTTCTGCATCTTGTTACTTGTAACAACTCCTATACGTTCTTTTCTTAAATTTCTTGTTTCCATATTCAGCAGAATTATTGTGAATCTCTTTTAGTTAATTCAGTCGCAATTCTAGCTACTGTTCTTCTTAATGAACGTAACTGAATTGGGTTTTCTAAAGGAGATATTGCATGAGACAATTTAAGGTCTGAATAACTCTTTTTAGTTTCACCAAGTTTTTCTTGTAACTCAGCTACAGATAATTCTTTAATTTCTGATTGTTTCATCATCTTAAATTATTATGCTTCGTAA
>CALDUF010000094.1 GCA_937923515.1 uncultured Flavobacteriaceae bacterium | reverse complement strand
CGAATTGCTTTTAGGTTTTAGTGCTTCAACTACAGATGGTTATGATTATGGTTATGAAGCAGAAACACACGACGCAAGTAATAATGATTTAAGTTTGTCTTTAGAAGGCAAAAATATGAATATACAAGCGTACAGTAGTATCACAGCAGACAAAGTAGTACCATTAAACTTTAGATCTGCAGGAGACTACACCTTTGAAATTAAAATTTCAGAGTTTGAGAATATGCCAGATGATCAAGATGTATATCTAAGAGATAACTTAACAGGTGTATATTTTAATTTAAGAGACGATCAGCCTTATAGATTTACATCAAATCAAGGAATTTTTAATCAAAGGTTAGAACTAGTATTCCAAAATCAAGCAGCTGTTTTAAGTACAGAAGAAGCTAGTGTTACAGAAAATTATATTTACCATGATAAACAAAGCAATATTTTGTATGCTAAAAAGCTAGGAGGTGATGTTACTCAATTCAAACTATACAACATCAGTGGGCAAAATGTAATGGCGCTTGAAGATGTAGAGGCATCTGTATTAGAAGCTGGGTTGCAATTACCAACTGTAGCAACGGGTACATACATAGCTGTATTTAAGTTAGATACAAATAATGTAATTTCTAAGAAAATTATAATGAATTAAATATCAATACAATTAATTTAATATCTAAAAAGCCAAAACGAATGTTTTGGCTTTTTAGATTAAATATGAAATATAGTTTTAGTTTATTATCGTACCATCAGCCTTAAATTCTACGTCTTTATTTTTTCCTTTTTGTTTAAATTCAACATCGTAGAAAACACCTTTGGCATAATGGTCCACTTTTTCAATCTCACTAATATCACCATCAAAATCATTCTCAATTTTATCTCTTATAGCTTTCGGTAAATCTTTTTTATCTATACTAGATTCTGTTTCAATCCAAGAACCATTAGGTTTAAAATCTGCTCTATACTTAATGCCATCAATCTTAAAATGCGATTCATAATTTCCATTAGAGTCAACGTGCCAGTCAGGATCATTTTCACCTGGGTATTTAGCTTTAAAAGTCTGTTTTACGGCTTCTGGTGTTTGGCCATTAACGTTATTATTGCAACTAAATAGGATAGTAACACAAAGTAAAAGTACAAACGTGTATGATATTTTCATTTTAAATTATTTTAATGTTATGCTGTAAATATCGCTTACATAAATCAATTTGGCTTGCTATATTTTGTAAAATCTTAACGCATATCAAAAGTTGGCGCTTTTAAAATAAAAACGGTGCTAATTTCTCAAAATTCATTAAATTCGCGAACTTATAAGAATACGCTAAAAATGAGCATGAAATTTGCTGAATATAAAGGACTTGACTTACCAAAAGTAGCAGAAGAAATTCTTAACTATTGGCAAGATCATAACATTTTTGAAAAAAGTGTTACTACTCGTGAAGGTAACGAACCTTATGTGTTTTATGAAGGGCCGCCATCTGCAAACGGGCTTCCTGGAGTACACCATGTTTTAGCACGTGCTATCAAAGATATTTTTCCGCGATACAAAACTATGAAAGGGTATCAAGTAAAGCGAAAAGCGGGTTGGGATACACATGGTTTACCTATTGAATTAGGTGTAGAAAAAGCATTAGGTATTACTAAAGAGGATATTGGTAAAACCATTTCGGTTGAGGATTATAACGCTGCTTGTAGAAAAGCAGTGATGAAATATACCGATGTTTGGAACGACCTTACCGAAAAAATGGGCTATTGGGTAGATATGGACAATCCGTACATTACCTACGAGCCCAAATATATGGAATCTGTTTGGTGGCTTTTAAAACAGATTTATGATAAAAAACTGTTGTACAAAGGCTACACCATACAGCCGTATTCACCAAAAGCTGGAACTGGGTTAAGCTCGCACGAGTTAAACCAACCTGGTACATATCAAGATGTTACAGATACTACGGTTGTTGCACAATTTAAGGCAAACGCAGAATCGCTCCCTGAGTTTTTACAAAATGAAGGCGATATTCACTTTTTAGCTTGGACCACAACACCTTGGACCTTACCAAGTAACACCGCATTAACTGTAGGCCCTAAAATAGATTATGTTTTAGTGGAAACGTATAACCAATATACGTTTGAGCCTATAAATGTTGTTTTGGCAAAAAAACTGGTGAACTATCAGTTTTCAGGAAAGTTTACAAAAGTTGATGAGAAATCAGAATTATTAAATTATAAATCAGGCGATAAAAAAATTCCATATTACGTAGTTAAGGAGTTTGTAGGTAAAGATTTAGTAGGCATTACCTACGAACAATTATTGCCTTATGCATTACCAAATGATAATCCGCAAAATGCTTTTAGAGTAATTTCAGGAGATTTTGTTACCACCGAAGATGGTACAGGAATAGTACACACAGCGCCAACTTTTGGAGCAGATGATGCCTTAGTTGCAAAACAAGCCACACCAGAAATTCCCCCAATGTTGGTTAAGGATGATAACGGCAATTTAGTACCGCTAGTAGATTTACAAGGGCGTTTTCGTCCAGAGGTTACAGAATTGGCAGGTAAATATGTTAAGAACGAATATTATAATGATGGTGACGCTCCAGAACGTTCTGTAGATGTTGAGATTGCCATAAAACTTAAAGAAGAAAATAAGGCTTTTAAGGTTGAAAAATATAAACACAGCTACCCCAACTGTTGGCGTACTGATAAGCCAATTTTATATTACCCATTAGATTCTTGGTTTATTAAAGTTACTGATGTTAAAGATAGAATGCACGCGCTTAATAACACCATAAACTGGAAACCAAAAAGCACAGGCGAAGGGCGTTTTGGTAATTGGTTAGCAAATGCAAACGATTGGAATTTATCGCGTTCGCGGTATTGGGGCATTCCGTTGCCAATTTGGAGAACTGAAGATGGAAAAGAAGAATTGTGCATCGGTTCAGTTGCAGAGTTAAAACAAGAAATGGCTAAGGCTGTTAAAGCAGGTGTTTTGGCCGAAGCTATTTTTACTGATTTTGAAGTTGGAAACAACTCTGAAGAAAACTACGCTAAAATAGATTTACATAAAAACATTGTAGATAAAATTGTGCTAGTATCACCATCTGGTCAACCTATGAAACGCGAAAGCGATTTGATAGACGTTTGGTTCGATTCTGGAGCAATGCCCTACGCACAGTGGCACTACCCGTTTGAAAATGCCGATTTAATAGATAAAGGCACAACATTTCCAGCAAACTTTATTGCAGAAGGTGTAGATCAAACCCGTGGATGGTTCTATACGCTTCATGCTATAGGTACAATGGTGTTCGATTCTATTGCATATAAAAATGTTGTGTCTAACGGCTTGGTATTGGATAAAAACGGACAAAAAATGTCTAAGCGTTTAGGAAATGCCGTAGACCCGTTTGAAACCTTAGAAACCTACGGTGCAGATGCTACACGTTGGTATATGATTTCAAACGCAAATCCTTGGGATAATTTAAAGTTTGATTTAGAGGGTATTGCTGAAGTAAAACGTAAATTTTTTGGTACGCTTTACAACACTTATTCATTTTTTAGTTTATATACTAATCTTGATAAATTCAATTATTCTGAAGCTGATATTCCTTTAGAAGATCGCCCAGAACTAGACCGTTGGATTCTATCTGAACTGCATACCTTAATTCAAAAAGTAGATGCCTATTATGCCGATTATGAGCCTACAAAGGCAGCCCGAGCAATTTCAGACTTTACACAAGATTATGTAAGTAATTGGTACGTGCGTTTAAGTAGAAGACGTTTTTGGAAAGGCGATTACCAAACCGATAAAATTTCGGCATACCAAACCCTATACACCTGCATGTCTACCATTGCTAAACTGGGCGCGCCAATTGCTCCGTTTTTTATGGATAGATTGTATTTAGATTTGAATGCAGTAACCAAAAAAGAAGATTTTGAAAGTGTACATTTAGCAGATTTTCCTAAGTACAATGCAGCTTTTGTTGATAAATCCTTAGAGCGTAAAATGAAAGCAGCACAAACCATATCTTCCTTAGTACTCTCGTTAAGAGCTAAGGAAAAAATAAAAGTACGACAACCACTTCAAAAAATTATGATTCCTATTAGTAATGCACAGCAAAAGGAAGAAATTGTAGCGGTTTCCAATTTAATTAAACACGAAGTAAATGTAAAGGAAATAGAGTTGCTAGAAGATGCGTCTGATATTTTGGTAAAACAAATAAAACCAAATTTTAAAGCATTAGGACCTCGCTTTGGAAAGGATATGAAAGCCATTGCTGGAAAAGTAATGAACTTTACTGCTGAAGATATTAACAAAATAGAGCAAAATGGAAGTTTTGACGTTGAAATAAACGGAAAAAACATTACTTTAGAACGCGATGATGTAGAGATTACCTCTCAAGATATCGAAGGATGGTTAGTTGCTAATGAAGGCGCGTTAACGGTCGCATTAGATGTTACAATTTCTGACGCTCTTAAAAATGAAGGTATTGCGAGAGAATTGGTAAATCGTATTCAGAACTTAAGAAAAGATTCTGGATTTGAGGTAACCGATAGAATAGATGTGAAATTACAAAGAGACGAACAGATTAAGCAAGCTGTAGACTCTAATATAGAATATATAAAAACCGAAACATTAACCGAAGAATTAGAAATAATTGATCAAATAAATAACGGTATAGAAATTGCTTTTGATGATGTAAATACCAAATTGTTTATTTCAAAACATTAATAAAAATGGCTTCAAATACAGTAAGATACTCCGATAGCGATTTAGCAGAATTTAAAGTGTTAATTCAAGAAAAAATAGATAAAGCACAACACGATTTAGAGTTGATTAAAAGTGCTTATATGAACGATCATAACAACGGTACAGACGATACATCGCCTACATTTAAAGCTTTTGATGAAGGTAGTGCTGTAATGAGTAAAGAGTCTAACTCCCAATTAGCAATTCGTCAAGAAAAATTTATTCGTGATTTAAAGAATGCTTTAATTCGTATAGAAAATAAAACATACGGTGTATGTCGTGTAACAGGTAAGCTAATTAATAAAAAACGTTTAGAATTAGTACCGCACGCTACTTTAAGTATTGAGGCTAAAAACATGCAGAAGTAATACATTGCTTTTGTAAAACAAAGCCTCACAATATAAAAACGCCAATCTTTAATATGTAAAGAAGGGCGTTTCTAATTTTACAAAGGCTGTCGTTTCTGCGTAGGCAGGAGTTTAAAACACCACAATGTCTCTAAAAAAATCCATAGTCTTAATCATCATCATTTTACTTGTCGATCAGATAAGTAAAGTGTACATCAAAACACACTTCACACTTCATGAAAGTATAGAAGTATTTAGTTGGTTTAAAATTTATTTTATTGAGAATGAAGGTATGGCTTGGGGTACACGTATAAGCGATATTATACCAAGTGTATCAGATAGAATTGCAAAAACATGTTTAACGGTATTTAGGGTTATTGCTATTTTTGGCATTGGCTATTGGTTGTTTTCAGCAACTAAAAAGCAAAGTTCAAAAATTTTAATTTTTGCTATAGCTTTAATTTTTGCGGGTGCTTTGGGTAATATTATAGACTCTGTATTTTACGGTGTTTTGTTTAATGACAGTATTAACCAAGTAGCCACGTTTATACCAGAACAGGGTGGTTACGACACTTTATTACATGGTAAAGTGGTAGATATGTTATACTTTCCTATTTACAAAGGGTATTTACCAGAGTGGATTCCTAAGTATGGTGGTAAATTTTTTACCTTTTTTGAACCTGTTTTTAACGTTGCCGATATGGCAATTAGCACAGGCTTTTTAATGCTTATTGTATTTAATAAACGAGCGTTTTCAAAATACGATTAAACAGCTTTTCTCATAAAAATAGTCTCTAAATCTTTTACATGAACGGGTTTTACTAAGTAGTCTTTTACCGTAGGTGAGGATTTTGCTCTGTTCATATCAGACGGGTTAATAGAAGAACTAACCACATAAAGTGAGATTTCTTTCTTCAGTTCGTCTTTAATTTTTGAGAATTTTTCTAAAAACTCCCAACCATCCATTATAGGCATGTTTAGATCTAGAAAAATAATTTCTGGTATTTCGTTGTTACTTAATGTGTTACTTAGGTCTTCAAAATAAGTCATGCTCTGTTGTCCATTATTGAAAATAAGCAATTCTGAGCATAAGTTTTTTGCTTTAATTATTTTCTTTATAAGGCTTACGTAAATATTATCATCATCAATAATACAAGCCAAATTTACAAGTGTAGTATTCATAATTTAGAATTGTATTTTAAATGTAGAACCAAAATTAACTTTACTGGAGACAGAAATACTGCCGTTAAGCGCCTCAATTTGATTTTTTGTTATAAATAGACCGATACCAGTTGCATCTTTATTGTAGTGAAAGGTTTTGTACATGCCAAAAATTTTATCACCAAATTTTTCCATGTCAATACCAACACCGTTATCGCTAATTTCTAAAATTTGTTTAGTATTTTCAATTTTACTGGTTATGGTAATTACGGGGCTTCTATCTGGGTGCCTATATTTAATAGCGTTTGTAATTAAATTTAAAAATATACTTTCCAAATAAGCAGGAATATAATTAATATATTCTAATTTAGAAAAGTTTGCATTAATAGTTGTGTTTTCTTTAGCTATTATTTGTCCTATAGATCCTATAACTTGATTTAATACATCATCAAAACATACTTTAGATTTACTTTTATTGATACTGGTTTGTATGGTTACAACCTCATTTAAATGCTCTATAGTATCGTTTAAACTTTTAGCAATATCCTTGATATTGTCTAATAAACTAAGTTTTTCTTCAGGATCTTCAAATGAGCTAATTAACTCTGATACTAAAGAAAGATTACTTGTGTGCGACCTTAAATTATGAGATACAATATGGGCAAAGTTAAAGAGACGTTTATTTTGTGATGCTACTATATTTGAGGTTCTCTGTAGGCTTAATTCTTTTTCTTTAGTGATATCAATATCTTGAAATACGCCTCGAATTCCAATTATATTTTTGTGAATATCAAAAACGGGTCTACCTATAGCTCTAACCCAAAACGAATGCCCATTTTTAGAAAGCATTTTAATTTCAGTATCAAATTTTTTTCCATCAATAGCACATTCAAAAAAAATCTTTTTTGCTATTTCTTGATATTCTAATGGATAGTATTTTTGAGAGTTCTTTAACGACGGAAGATAGTCTTCAGGATACCCAAGTATTCTTCTGGTTTGTTGATCCCAGTAGCTTTTTTGTTTATTAAAATCTATGTACCAACTGCCAGTTTTGGTCATAGCAGCAGTTTCTTTATAGTAAAATTTATTTTTGGTTAACTTTTTACTTGTTTTAAATTTTCTTTTATTGAAAAAAATAAATTTAGAATCTTTATTAAGTTTTAAAGTGCCGTTATTAGTTGTATTACAAACAAACTCTTTATATTTACCTTTACTAGATTTTATGAGCATACTCTGCCTAAAATCTGTTCCGTTTTTCACAAAACTAAAAAAGTTATTTTTAAACAACTCATAATCAACCTTGTGTATAAGGTTGTTGAGAAAAAAATCAAGACTAATTTTAACGCCTTCTTCAGTATATTTTAAATTTGATAAAAATACTTCAGACCAAAACATGTCTTCATTATCTTTAAGTTCCCAGTAGCCAATATCAATATCGTCTACGGTTTTGCTATTTAATTGGTTTAATAACATCGTTATTTGTTGAGAGTTAAACTGTTATTGCAGTAAACATAACAATTAATTGATATATGTTAATAGTAATAATGCATTTAATCGATGAAATGCATCGTTTTATCGAATTTTCAGATAAGTATTTAATCGCCACAATACAAGTGTAACATTTATGTATCAATAAATAGTCTCAATAAAATTTCAGGATTTATGTGGCATTATTCTTCATTACTGTTATCTATTTCCAATTTATTTTTACCAAAATCTAAAGTTCTTATTGGGAATGGAATATTGATGTTTTCATTATCAAAGCGCTCGTTAATCAATTTTATTGCCTTATGTTGCGCTTCTAATTGATGTTTAGATTTTGTGAAATCAATCCAAAACCTTACTATAAAGTTGATAGAGCTATCGCCAAATTCCGTAAAGAAAAATTCCACACCTTCATCACTCTTTTGTAAAAATGCTTTTGAAACTGTATCTATAACCAAATCTTCTACCTGTTGCAAATTACTCTCATAACCTACCCCACAACTTACCGCAATTCTAGAGCGTTCAGTAAGTGAGTAGTTTGTAAACGGATTGTCTACAATTTTAGAGTTTGGTATAACCACGTAATTGTTGTCGGGTTTTCTTAAAATAATACTCCTAAGGTTTATTTCAGAGATAAACCCAGAGTAGCCGTTTGTATCTACAAAGTCTCCTATGCGTAAACTAGGAATAAAAGAGAGCATAACACCCGATACAGAGTTGCTTAGTGTTGCCTGTACAGCAAGCCCAATAGCTAAACCTGCAACGCCTGCACCTGCTAAAACAGAAGTGAGCACTTTATCTAAATCCATGATGCCAAGAGCGAGAAAAAAACCAATTAACATTATAAAACCAAATATAAATTTTGCACTCAAATCTTTTATCGATTCTTGTTTTACCTTATCAAGAAGATATTTTTTCGAGGTTTTAGATATAACTTTTGCTAAATAATAGAAAGCTATCATAATTACTATAGCTAAGAAAAAATTGGGCAGTTTTAGTATGATTAAATTCATCCACCCATTTAGCTTGTCTAGAAGTTTATTAATTGCTTCTCCAAAATTGAAATTTAATAAAATTGTTAGCATATTTATATAGTTTAAATTAAAGTATTTAAAAGTATTGTGGCTAATATCCAGAGCACAATGGAAATTATACCACCTATAATCAAAAAGTGTCTAAACTTGTAGATGCCCATACTATAAATTATAGCATTAGTTTGATAACCCACAGGTGTAAAAAAACTAAAATTTGAGGCAAACATTACAGCAAGTATAAAAGGTTTGTTAGGTAATCCCATACCAGTTGAAATTGTAATAGCTAGAGGTGCCATTATAATAGCCGTAGCATTGTTAGATATTACACCACTAAGTAACAGCGTAGCAAAAAATAGAATTCCTATTGAATAAATTGGAGCTTGTCCTTGCATAATGCTAAGCAACTGCTTAGAAAGCCATACATCGGCACCCGTATTATCCATGGCAATACCTAAAGGAATCATACCTGCTAGTAAAATTATGATTTGCCAATTTATACGTTTGTAAGCTTTTTCTAAACTAATACAATTAAACAGTAACATTGCCATTGCACCTAATAAAGTACTTGACAAGATACTTGTAAAGCCTGTTGCTGCTATAACTATTACAGCAAATAGTATCATTACGGTTGTATATTGTTTTAAAGGGTTAGATTGTAATGGAGATTCATATTGTTGAAGTACGGCAACATTATCATAGATATCAAAATCATTAAGTCGGTCTTTTTCTATCTCAACAAGTACTCTATCGCCTACCTTAAGGCGTGTAATGTCTAATACATTTGTGTAAAGCCTGTCTTTTAAAAATCTTAAGTTTTTTCTTTTTTTTATTGCTATAGGAATTGCTGTATTAGGCACTATAGCCCTTAGCTCGCTTAATTTTTTGCCTAAAAATCTGGCATTTGGTAGCATCAGTAATTCTACAAGAATGGGTTTAATGGCCTTAGAATTGTCGTCTAAAACATTGTCTTTATACTCTTGATAAGAAACCGCTCCTGTATTTTTGTCATCAGAAGTAATAATAACTTCATCACTACTTTTAAGTTTTAGTAAGTTGTTTAAATCGCAAGACAAAAGTAGTCGGTCTCTTTTTTTAAGAATAGTTTTGTTATCAAATGCGTGCAATTCTAAAGCGTTACGCACTAGTTTTAAAATTGTGATATTATTTTTGGATAAGAAGGTATCCTCTATGCAATTCCCAATAAGTTTGGAGTTTTTGGAAAGTTCAATAGTTGCGATATAAGTATCTAGCGCGTATTCATCCTTTAATTTTTTTGAACTGTCTTTTGGTAGAAATTTACTTAGAAAGGTGATAAGAAGTACGGTAACAATTAAAAATGTAACACCAAGCCATGAAAACTCAAAAAACGAGAGCGTTTCACCAGATCGGTTGGAATAAATTGAATTCACAATAAGGTTTGTTGACGTACCCATTAAAGTACAACTACCACCTAGTATACTGGCAAATGAAATTGGTAATAACAGTTTGCTTTTTGAGATGTTGTGTTTATCAGAGAGTTCAGTAATTACTTTTATAAATACAATAACAACTGCCGTTGAACTAATAAATGCAGATATTGATCCTGCAATAAACATAAATGCAGGAATTATAAGGTATAATGACCACTGCTTAAATATCTTTAGGCTTTTTGCTAGCCACACAATTATGCCGTTCTCCTCAAGTGCAGAAGCAATAATCATCAAGCATAATATGGTAATTACTGCACTATTAGAAAAACCGCTTATTGCTTCTTCAGGAGAGGCAAGACCAAAAAGCACCAATGCGCCTATGGTGCAGAATGCAATCTTATCTATTGGGAATACCTCAAAGATAAAAAGTACAATTATAATTGCTATAATTATAAATACAAAGCCAATTTCTAAGCTCATTTAAAAAAAATTACGATACTATAAAAGTAGATGAATCGTAATTATAAGATGTGCTCAAAAGATTATTTATAGTTTTTAAAATTTATATAAATTATTGCAAGTAATACAAAAATCTAATCCAACATCACCATCAAAAACATCTTCAATCTTAGCTTCGGCTTCAAAAAAAGATAACCCAATTTTTATTGTTTCAGGTTTACATTTACTTAAAAAAGTATCATAAAAGCCTTTGCCATAACCCACACGATTGCCCTTTTTATCAAAAGCTAAAAGCGGTACAAATACTACTTCAATACTATCGTTAGAGATTTCTATACCGTCAACAGGCTCAGGAATATTGTAATGGTTTTTTTTAATAACTGTATTGTCTGTTAGAAGATAATTTGTCATTTCTAAAGTTTTAAAATCACTTTTAGAAATAATTATATTTTTATCTTTTCCTGCAAGTATGTTTAAAATATAGTCGGTATTAACTTCTTTTTGCGCTTCAATAGTTAAAAAAATATGGTAATAAGAACACTCCCAAATAGGAAGTTTTAGTAATTGATTTGCAATGTTAATACTATAAGTATCAATTTGTTCTTCTGATAATGCCTTGCGTAATGCCTTATATTTTTTTCGAAGCTCAGTTTTAGTCATGATAATTTATAAGGCATTTGGGTTTACTATGCGAGCAGAAATCTAATAATTAAGATTTTACTTTAGTAGAAATATGAAACAACGCATCACCTTGATATACAATAGGCAGTTCGTTCACATTAATTACAAAACCAGCATTTTGTGCTCTTACAAAATAATTAAATTTGCCATAAGGATCTGTAATATTGCCTATAATATCATCTTTTTTAACTTCCGTTCCTACGCTAATAGAGGCCTTAAACATACCTGAGTATTTTGCGCGTTGCCATTGGCTATCTTCTATAAATACACATTGTTTTTTTGGTTTAGAAGCTTTAAAAACAGTCTTCAACATACCTAAATGTTTCAATATACGTTTAGAGCCGTTTACACCAGAGTTGGTAACCACATCATCAAAATGAAACGATTTTCCGCCTTCAAAAAGTAATAGATTTTTACCAAGTTTAGCACATGTTGTTCTAAACGATTTGGTTAAGTTTTTGGAATATAAAACAAAAGGAGCACCAAATATTTCGGCGAGTTCATCCAAATGTTTTTGATCTTTAGTGTAGCGCAATTGCGGTGCGTTAAACCTTCCAGAACCTCCTGTGTGGAAATCAATAATTAAATCGGCATGCGGCACTATTTCTTTTATTAATTTATTGGCTACACGACTTGCTAATGAGCCACCAGTGCTACCTGGGAATACGCGGTTTAAATCTCTACCATCAGGAAACTCACGTTTCAAATTAATAAAACCAAAAATATTAATTACAGGCATACAAATAATGGTGCCAATTTTAGGTTGGTTGATGCCTTTAGCTATAAGTTGACGAATTATTTCAACACCATTTACCTCATCGCCATGAATTCCAGCGGTAAACAGTACCGTTGGGCCTTCCTTTTTAGAACGACTTATAATTACAGGTACATCAATAGGTGATGCGGTGTGTAGGTTTGCTACATCAAAGTTTACTTCTTTGGTTTCTCCTGGGTAAACTTCGGTGCCTAGTATAATTAGTGGTTGCTTTTCTAAAGTCATTAATTTTTTAATAATTGATTAGGCGTATTAACGTGTCAAATATACCAAGTTTTACATCGTTTGGTTTCTGGAATTTATAATTTGATGATTTGAAGTTGAGTGCTAATGCTTATTGCGTTCAATATAAGTAATGATGCTCTTTGCAATATTTTTACCCGTGGCACCTTCAATTCCTTCTAGTCCAGGCGTTGAGTTTACCTCTAAAAGCAACGGCCCCCGATTAGATTGTAACATATCTACACCACAAACGGGTAATTTTAAAGCACGTGAGGCTTTCATGGCTACTTTTATTTCGCCTTCAGTGAGTTTAATAATTTCTGCTGAACCACCGCGATGTAAATTAGAACGAAATTCGCCCTCTTTACCTTGGCGTTTCATGGCGCCAACCACATGGCCGTCAACCACCAAAGCTCTCAAATCAGCACCTTTGGCTTCACCAATATATTCTTGTATTAATGCTCTAGCTTGTAAGCCATTAAAGGCCTCAAGTACCGATTCTGCTGCATTTTTAGTTTCAGCTAAAACAACACCTAAGCCTTGTGTGCCTTCTAAAAGTTTAATGATTACTGGTGTACCACCAACATGAGATAACACCTTTTCTACATCTCTAGAGTAATTGGTAAATACGGTTTTTGGCATACCAATTCCGGCTTTTGATAAACGCTGAAAACTACGCAATTTATCGCGAGAACGTATAATAGCATCTGAAGTTACAGAGGTAAAAACACCCATCATTTCAAACTGGCGTACTACAGCGCAGCCAAAAAAGGTAACAGAGGCTCCAATTCTTGGTATTATGGCATCTACATAATCTAAATACCGGTCATTATAAAAAATAGTAGGCTTTTCCTTTTCAATAATAATATCGCATTTTAAAGGATCGATCACCTCCACATCATGACCACGATTTTCACCTTCTTCTACAAGGCGGTTGGTAGAGTACAAATTCGCATTTCTGGAGAGAATAACTATGTTCATAAAACTACTTAAAGTGTCTCTAAGTTAAAAGTATTTAAAGTTAGCGCTGTATAACTCTAGGCATTTTAGTACACTTAAAACATTAGCCACTTGGTTCTATGTGCAAGATAACAAAAACAGCTAGTATTTTTTTAGGTTTTCTCGATTTAATATACCTTTACAGGAATGGAGACCCCCAATTTAGAGATACAATTAAAAACCCTGCCAAATCAACCAGGGGTTTATCAATATTACGATAAAAACGATACGCTTATTTATGTAGGTAAAGCCAAAAATTTAAAAAAGCGGGTAAGCTCTTATTTTACAAAAAACCACGAGTATGGAAAAACCAGGGTTTTAGTAAAAAAAATAGTGAAGATTAAGCACATAGTTGTTGAAACCGAGACTGATGCGCTACTTCTAGAAAATAACCTTATAAAAAAATATCAGCCTAAGTACAATGTGATGCTTAAGGATGATAAATCCTATCCATGGATTTGCGTAAAAAACGAGCGTTTTCCTAGAGTATTCCCTACACGACGTGTATTTAAGGATGGTAGCGAATATTTTGGGCCTTACACGAGTATGAAAACGGTGCGTACACTTTTAGATTTAATTAAAGGGTTGTATAGTTTAAGAACTTGTAATTATAATTTAAGTGAAGATAAGGTTGAAGCAGGAAAGTACAAGGTGTGTTTAGAATACCATTTAGGGAATTGTAAAGGCCCATGCGAAGGTTTAGAAAGCGAAGCCGAATACCATGCCAATATTAAAGCCATAAAAGAAATTATAAAAGGTAATTTTAAAGATTCGCTGTCTCAATTTAGAGACAAAATGAAGCGATGTGCTGAAAATATGCATTTTGAGGAAGCACAAAAAATAAAAGAAAAAATAGAGGTTTTAGAAAATTACCAAGCAAAATCCACTATTGTAAATCCTAAAATTAGCAATGTAGATGTGTTTTCTATAACGAGCGATGAAGGTTATGGTTACGTTAATTTTTTGCAATTATCGTATGGTTCTATCATTCGTTCGCATACCTTAGAGATTAAAAAGAAATTAGATGAAACCGATCAAGAACTGTTAGAATTGGCCATTACTGAAATTAGGCAGCGTTTCAATTCAAATTCAAAAGAAATTTATGTGCCTTTTAAGGTAGATTTAGGTGAAGATGTTAAGGTAACCGTACCAAAATTAGGCGATAAAAAGCATATTGTGGATTTATCTTTACGAAATGCGAAATACTACCGAATGGAGCGTTTTAAGCAAATGAAAATTGTAGATCCTGATAGGCACGCCAATAGAATTATGGCACAAATGAAGGTGGATTTACGACTTAGTGAAGAACCACGACATATAGAGTGTTTTGATAATTCAAACATACAGGGAACAAATCCTGTGGCGGCATGCGTGGTTTTTAAAAATGGCAAACCCAGTAAAAAAGATTATCGCCATTTTAATATTAAAACAGTAGTAGGTCCAGACGATTTTGCATCTATGGAAGAAGTGGTGTATAGGCGTTACAAACGTTTGCTAGACGAAGCGCAACCATTACCACAATTGATTATTATTGACGGTGGAAAGGGGCAATTGTCATCATCTTTAAAAAGTTTGGATGCATTAGGCTTACGTGGTAAAATTGCCATTATTGGTATTGCAAAACGTTTAGAAGAATTGTTTTACCCAGAAGATCCAATTCCGTTATATTTAGATAAAAAGAGTGAAACATTAAAAATTATACAACAATTACGTAATGAAGCACACCGTTTTGGTATAGAACATCATAGAAATAGGCGAAGTAAAAACGCGTTAAACACAGAGTTAGAAACTATACCTGGAGTTGGCGAAAAAACGGTTGTAGAATTATTAAAGCATTTTAAATCGGCCAAACGTGTGGCGCATGCTAAGTTAGATGAGCTGGAAGCGGTGGTTGGGGTATCGCGCGCAGAAAAGGTTTATAATTTTTACCATGAGAATTAAGTTATTACCATTGTTGAGCCTAAGAAAGATGTATTTTAAGCTAATGAATTTAATAAATCTAGATATTTTATTAACGAAAAAAACGGTTTGTGTTATTTGTACGCAACAGCGGGTATGTAATTTTTAGTTATTTTGAAACAAAAACACGCCATAGTAATATTAATGTTTTTAGTTACGCTTTTCGCGAAAGCACAAAACACGCCAAAAGATAACCAAAAACCAAAAGTAGGTGTAGTACTTAGTGGTGGTGGCGCTAAAGGGTTGGCACATATTGGAGTGTTAAAAGTGTTAGATAGTTTAGGTGTTAAGGTAGATTATGTTGCAGGAACCAGCATGGGTGCTGTTATTGGGTCTTTATATGCCAGTGGCTATTCCGGCAATGCACTAGATTCTATTTTTAACAGTATCGATTTTGATAAAATTATAAACGACGATTTACCAAGAGCATCTAAAGCATTCTACGAGCGTAACAATTCAGAGCGTTACGTAATTACACTGCCTTTTGATGGGCTTAAAGTAAAACTACCCTCTGCGATATCAAAAGGTCAAAACACCTATAATCTTTTAGCAAAATTAATGCTACATGTAAGTGCAGTAAAAAAGTTTAAAGATTTACCTATACCGTTTTTCTGTATTGCTACCAATATAGAAAACGGAAAACAAGTACAGCTAGAACAAGGCAACTTAACCCAAGCTGTAATGGCAAGTAGCGCGTTGCCTTCCTTATTTCAACCCGTACAAATTGGCGATGATATTTTAATTGATGGTGGTGTGGTGAATAATTATCCTGTAGACGAGCTAAGAGCCAAAGGTATGGACGTTATTATTGGTATTGATGTTCAAGACGAATTAAGAGATAGATATAAATTAGGATCTGCCCCCGAAGTTTTAATCCAAATCAACAATTTTAGAACCATAAAAGCCATGGAAATAAAATCGACTAAAACCGATATTTATGTTCATCCAGATATTGATGATTTTACCGTTGTATCCTTCGATCAAGGAAACGCTATAATTTCAAACGGTAAAAAAGCAATTTTAGAAAAGTTAGAGGATTTACAAAACATTATAAACACACAGCCTAAACAAACAGTTAAGCGCATAAATAAAACCCCAAGAGACAGTATTTACATTCGTAGTATTAGTATTGAAGGTAACAACAACTACACACGGTCTTACATTTTAGGTAAATTAAAACTTAAAGGTGCTGAAACCGTTGCGTATTCAGATTTTATAAAAGGCGTAAATAGTTTAGTAGCTACTAATAACTTTGATGCATTCCATTACCAATTCGTACCCCTAGCGTTAGATAATGAGTTTGATGTAGTGGCGCGTTTAAAAGAAACTAAAAACACAACGTTTATAAAATTGGGCGGTCATTATGACGATTTATACAAAAGTGCAGCCTTAGTAAACTTTACCAAAAAACGTTTTTTGTTTAAAGATGATGTCGCCTCACTAGATATAGTTTTGGGAGATAACGTGCGTTATAATTTTGATTATTTAATAGACAAAGGGTTTTATTGGAGTGTTGGTTTACGTTCCAGATACAATCAATTTAGAAAAGGCATTAGTGCACAATTACTGCTAGACGATATGCAGATTGAAGGTTTGGGCTTAAACCAAGTAGACGTGTTGTTGCAAGACCAAACCAATCAATTTTATTTAGAAACATTATTTAGAAAAGACTTTGCTTTAGCGCTAGGTGTAGAGCATAAACGACTAGAAATAAAGTCTGAAACGATAACCGATAATAACGAAGATCAATTTATTTTTGAACGTACAGATTATGTAAGTGCTTTTGGAAATTTGCGCTTAGATACTTACGATAATAGATACTTTCCTAAAAAAGGAGTTTATTTTAATGGCGATGTACACATGTATTTATTTGCTTCGCGTTTTAATACAGATTTTGATACGTTTTCAATAGCCAAGGCAGACGTAGGGTATGCGTTTTCAATATTACCTAAAGTATCATTGAATTTACAAGGCGCTGGTGGCTTTAAATTTGGCAATCAATCCACCACTACTTTAGATTTTGCATTGGGTGGTTACGGTAATAATCTCATCAATAATTTCATTCCTTTTTATGGTTACGATTTTATAGAACTTACAGGAAATAATTTTATTAAAGCAGGTGTAAGTATGGATTATGAGGTGTTCAAGAAAAACCACATCACTTTCGATGCGAATTGGGCCAATGTAGAAGATAATATTTTTAGAACCGGCGAATGGTTTTCATTACCAGACCACAGAGGTTACGCTTTAGGTTATGCGGTTGATGGTTTTTTTGGCCCCATTCAAATTAAATACAGCTACTCTCCAGAGCGAAAAACAGGCGAATGGTATTTTAATGTCGGGTTTTGGTTTTAAGCTATGTTGGGCGTTACCTCGCCTATGGCGGGTCGGGCTTTACGTTCCAATTCCTCGCTCCTGCGTCGCTGTGGGATTTCCTCTGCAATCCCTAACGCATCCCTGTCTGCCAGCACCACTTTTTTTCGTTAAGTCTTTCGTATTTGCAAGCGTTTTACGAGTCTTATTTTTTTCCGATATTTGTACAGGTATGATACTTTTATTTAAAGATTTACTGCAATTTCTTCATTACCTTATCAAGAGAAATCCTGAGTAGGCGGGCATTCTTGTAACTGCATATTATTTTCTAGAATATATGCAGGAAACTACAAATTCACTATCTTTAGTATCATTCAATTAGCATTCCAACGTGCTATATTTAAAACTTTAAAAAGATGCCGTTTTATCATAAATTAGGGAGTATTCCTCCTAAAAGACACACACAGTTTAGAAAATCAGATGGTAGCCTTTATTACGAGCAATTATTTGGCACCATAGGTTTTGATGGTATGTATACCAATAGTTATCACGAGCAAAGGCCAACACAAGTAAAAGAAATCATTAAACAATACAGCGTTGCGCCAAAAATTGCTATAAAAAACAACATAAAATCCTACCAGTTAAAAGGATTTAAAGTAACTCCAGAAAACGATTTTTTAGACAGCAGAAAAACGGTATTAATCAATACCGATTGTGCTATAATTTTAGCAGCACCAAAACAATCTACAAACGCTTATTTTTATAAAAACACAGATGCAGACGAATTAATTTTCGTGCACAAAGGCACAGGAAAATTAAGAACCATGCTAGGAAATCTCGATTTTAAGTATGGCGATTATCTATTAATTCCTCGCGGTATAATTTATAAAATAGATTTTGATACCGAAGATAATAGGCTATTTATCGTAGAATCTCGTAGGCCTATTTACACACCAAAACGCTACCGTAATTGGTTTGGGCAATTGCTAGAACATGCCCCATTTTGCGAACGCGATATACGGCGCCCAACAGAATTAGAAACTAATAATCAAAGTGGCGATTTTTTAATCAAGGTAAAAAAGCAAGACGATATTATTGAAATGGTATACGCATCGCACCCTTTTGATGTTGTGGGTTACGATGGTTATAATTATCCGTACGCTTTTTCAATACATGATTTTGAACCTATAACGGGGCGCATCCACCAACCGCCTCCAGTACATCAAACTTTTGAAACCGATGCCTTTGTGGTGTGCAGTTTCGTGCCAAGGTTGTACGATTACCATCCGCAATCTATTCCCGCGCCCTACAATCATAGCAATATTGATAGCGATGAGGTATTGTATTATGTTGATGGCGACTTTATGAGTAGAAACGACATAGAGGTGGGGCACATTTCATTACATCCAGCAGGTATTCCGCACGGGCCACATCCTGGAGCCACAGAGCGCAGTATAGGCAAAACAAAAACCGAAGAACTCGCCGTAATGGTAGACACTTTTAAACCACTTATGGTAACCGAAGAAGGCATGAATATAGCCGATGATAGTTACCATAAATCTTGGTTAGAGTAATTTTAGTATTAGAAGCTATTTCCTGCTTTCCACTATATCTTTTTTGAAGAAAAATCAAAAAAGGATGCCGTTTCAATCAGGGCTAGGGGTGTAGAAATAAAAATTCAACTTTAAGAGTTAACAATTAAACTCATAAACAAATAAACGTTTAAGGCCATGAGTAAAAACATAAAATCAGTAAACTACGGTTTAGAAAAAATATTTGAAGGCGCGCAGGATTTCCTGCCACTTCTTGGAACAGACTATGTTGAATTTTACGTGGGTAATGCCAAACAATCAGCACATTTTTATAAAACAGCATTTGGGTTTCAACCCTATGCCTACAGAGGTTTAGAAACAGGTGCTAAAGATTCGGTAAGTTACGTACTAAAACAAGATAAAATTAAATTGGTACTTACTACGCCACTTAATAGTAAATCGCCCATTAACGCGCATATTGTAAAACATGGCGATGGTGTAAAAGTAATTGCACTTTGGGTTGAGGATGCCAAAAAAGCCTATGAGGAAACCACAAGTAGAGGTGCAAAATCGTATATGGCACCTGTGGTTGAAACAGACGAACATGGCGAAGTAATACGCGCAGGTATTTATACTTACGGCGAAACCGTGCACATGTTTGTAGAACGTAAAAATTACAACGGCACGTTTTTACCAGGGTTTGAAGCTTGGGAGAGTAGTTATAACCCAGAGCCAGCAGGTTTAAAATATATAGACCACATGGTGGGCAATGTAGGTTGGGGACAAATGAATACTTGGGTAAAATGGTATGAAGACGTAATGGGGTTTGAAAACTTTTTATCGTTTGATGACAAGCAAATCCATACCGAATATTCAGCACTAATGAGTAAAGTGATGAGTAATGGTAACGGACGCATAAAGTTCCCCATAAACGAACCAGCTGAAGGTAAAAAGCGTTCGCAAATTGAAGAATATTTAGATTTTTATGAAGGTGCTGGCGTGCAACACATAGCTGTGGCTACAGACGATATAATTACTACAGTATCGCAGCTAAGAAGCAGGGGTGTAGCGTTTTTATCCATCCCACCAGATGAGTATTACAGAGCGGTTCCTGGGCGTTTAGAAGAACATAGTCATGAACTTACAGAAGATATTGAAGCCTTAAAAAAATTAGGCATTATGATTGATGCTGATGAAGAAGGCTACTTGTTACAAATTTTTACCAAACCTGTTCAGGACAGACCCACTTTATTTTTTGAAATTATACAACGTATGGGTGCAAAAGGCTTTGGTGCAGGAAACTTTAAGGCGCTTTTTGAGTCTATTGAACGAGAGCAGGCTAAACGTGGTACACTGTAATTTTATGATATTTGAAAAAAACCTGATGGATTTTATAATAAGACAGGCAAATAACAATCCAAAAAGACCTGTCAGGTTTCTAAAACCTGACAGGTCTAAACATACCCAAAACTAATTTTTAATAGTGCATAACTGTGTCTTCTAGCAGATATGCGCGTTTAAGATTGTGCTTCTAAAACATTTTGATAAACTCAATGACATCCTCAGCAACAAATCGATATCAATTTTGAGTGGCTTAGGTTCACAAAGCCAAAAAGAGTAGATTGAATACAAAGCATCAAGTAGTCGATCCAATATTTTCTAACATAACAATAACACTCCTAAGCTATGGAGTTTGGATAAAATTTTTATTTTTGGAATAGTAATTGTAATTTCTTTGTTGTAAACAATAAAATGTTGCTGTAGAAGTTACATTATAATTACCCCAATAGGATGAAGAAATTACTACTTATTATACTTACGTTTGGTGTTGTGCAAGCTTCTGTTGCACAGCAAGAACAAGCTTTTGGAGATGGCGAATGGTTTAAATTTAAAATGAGCTATAGCGGATTTTTAAAAGCAGGTAACGCAACACTTACGGTTAAAGATTCTAAATTAGACGATAAAGAAGTGTATCATGTTGTTGGCAAAGGCTGGACAACAGGTATGATTAAATGGTTTTTTAAGGTAAAAGATAGATATGAAAGTTATTTCGATAAAACCACTATTATGCCTTATAAGTTTGTGCGTAATATTGATGAGGGCGGGCACACAAAAAATATTGAGATAGATTTTGATCATCAGCATCAAAAAGCTCACGTAAATAATAAAAAACATAAAACCAAAAAGGTGATAGATACCAAGCCTAACATACAAGATATGGTGTCTACCTATTATTATTTACGCAACAAGATTAATATTAACACGCTTAAAGTAGGCGACGAGTTTAAGGTTGATATGTTTTTTGACGAAGAAACCTACGGCTTTAAGCTGCAGTATTTGGGCGTAGAAACTATTGATACCGATTTTGGTGAAATTGTAGCCCTAAAATTTAGGCCTTACGTAATGGCGGGTAGAGTTTTTAAAGAAGAAGAAAGTTTAACGCTATGGGTATCTAAAGATAAAAATAAAGTACCTTTACGCATTAAAGCAGATTTAGCAGTGGGGTCGCTAAGAGCAGACCTTGAGGCCTTTAAAGGGCTAAAACACCCGTTTCAAATAGTTGTTAATAATTAATGAAATCAGACTCAAACATAACCAACAAACTCAAAACAAAGTACGAGTCTATAGACCAAGATTTAGAAGTTCATTTAGAAGGGTTGCTACATAGCAAACCCATCAGTTATTGGGATTACATACAAACAGATGTGTTATTAAATCTTCAAAAACCAAGAACTGATTTTCCTGATGAAATGGTATTTATCATGTACCATCAAATAAGTGAATTGCTTTTTAAAATGATACTTTCTGAAATTTCGCAGGTTGCTGAAAATAATTTTGAAGTAGCAGAATTCACAGAGAAAGTAATGCGCATAAGTCGTTATTTTGATGTGCTTACATCATCTTTTAGTATCATGAAAGATGGGATGAATATTGAACAATACAATCAGTTTAGAACAACGTTAACGCCCGCAAGCGGTTTTCAAAGTGCACAATATAGAATGGTGGAGTTTGCATCTACCGAGTTAATTAATTTAATTGACAAGCGTTTTAGAGATAAAGTGCCCAAAGACATTTGTTGCAATAGTGCTTTTGAGCAATTGTATTGGCAAGCAGCTGGTAAAGATTATAAAACAGGTAAAAAAACATATACGTTATCTGCTTTTGAAAAACGTTATAAAACGGAATTTATTAGCTTTTCAAAACACTATGAAAACAAAAACTTGTGGTCTAAATACAAGCTATTACCTAAGGCATCTAGAGAAAATAAAGCGTTAATAAAAGCCATGAGGCATTACGATTATACCGTAAATGTAAAATGGGTGATGGCGCATTACAATACAGCAAATCATTATTTAAATATTGGAGGTAAAACTGCAGAAGCTACTGGTGGTAGTGAATGGGTAAAATACATGCATCCAAAATATCAAAAACGAATATTCTTTCCAGATTTATGGACAGCAGAAGAAATAAAAAATTGGGGTATAAATATATAGTACTTTTCTGTATAGGAATTAGTATTTGGAGTTGTAAAGACGACGCTAAAGCTGAAATAGATGAAGAGGAATTAGCCATAATTGAGACACCAGAACCAGTTATAGAGTTTGGGTTTAATCTCGACAACTATATTGTAAAGCGCGACACCATTAGAAATGGCGATACATTTGGCGTAATTTTAGAGCGTAATCATGTGGGTTATCCTAAAATCTTTAATATAGCTAATAAAGCAAAAGATACGTTTGATATTAGAAGAAGTTTACAAGTGGGCAAACCCTACACGCTTTTATGCGCTAAAGATTCTTTAGAAACAGCTACTTGCTTTATTTATCAGCCAAATTTAGAAGATTACGTGGTAATTAATTTCAAAGATTCTACACAGGCTTATAGAAGTAAAAAGCCTATTAAATACATCGAAAAGGTAGCTACAGGTGTAATTGAGGATAATATTTCCTTAACGCTAGAGAAGCAAGGGTTAAGTCCGCGTTTAGCCTATAAAATGGCAGACGAAATTTATGCATGGACTATAGATTTTAGAAGATTACAAAAAGGCGATAGATTTAAAGTAATATATACAGATAAGTATATTAACGA
>CALDUF010000093.1 GCA_937923515.1 uncultured Flavobacteriaceae bacterium | reverse complement strand
TAGTGACTTTTGATAATAATAACAATACTCTAACTTTGGAAGACTCTGATACAGATGGAAATGGAAACGTAATTATCTATCGATTTGTCTATACTCGAACTAATTAAAAAAGCAGTATACACAATACCATGATAGCTCGTTGCGGCTGAATTTCTAATCGTAATTCATTGCAATTTGCTATCTTTAGGTTACGGCGGAAAATCATAGCTGATGTTTCGCAACGAAATCATACACCAGACCGCAATGCAACAACACTTCTAAAAACTGACAAAAAAAAAGACTTAGAAAAGAAATATAAAATAAGGGAGGATAAATAATGTAATGCATGGAAACAGTTTTATTACGTATTACATAAGTACTCTAAAACAACATTAACTATTACATGAAAATTTACACAAAAACAGGAGATAAAGGCACTACTGCACTTTTTGGCGGTACACGTGTACCAAAACATCATATAAGAATTGACAGTTATGGAACGGTTGATGAGTTAAACTCGCACTTGGGTTTAATTCGCGATCAAGATATTAATACGCATTACCAAGAGTTGATAATGACCATTCAAGATAAACTGTTTACGGTTGGTGCCATTTTAGCAACCGACCCTGAAAAGGCCATTTTAAAAAACGGAAAAGAACGCTTAAATATTGAAAAAATAAAAGCTGCTGATATTGAGTTGCTAGAGCAAGAAATGGATACTATGAATGCTGCTTTACCACCCATGACGCATTTTGTACTGCCCGGTGGCCACCAAACGGTGTCATTCTGTCATATAGCGCGTTGTGTTTGTAGGCGTGCCGAACGATTGGCTTCGGCATTGCATGAGCTAGAACCGTTTGAAGCTAATGCTTTAAAGTACCTTAACCGCCTTTCTGACTACCTTTTTGTATTGGCACGAAAGTTGTCGCACGATTTACAAGCAAATGAAATTAAATGGATTCCTGAAAAAACGTAGTTTTTGAAGAAATGGTTTAGAAGCTTTATTTTTTTTAAAGACATCCAAATTTTACAACAAAATGAAGTTATTGCCTTTGCGTTAGGGATTGCAGTGGAAATCCTTTTTTGAGGCACGAAAAAAAGATTGGGAACGGAAAGCCCGACCCTTTTGGGTAACGCCCAAACTAATTACTTTAATGCTGTTGTGTTGCGTTATTATTAACATGGCGAAAATAATTTCATACGTTTAGAGTACAAAAAGATATGTTCTTATTATTATTGATTTAAATAATTCACTTTTTTCTTGCGTGTTTAAACTAAAAAATTATTTTTGCAAAAAATTAAACATTAAGACATGTATTGGACTTTAGAATTAGCATCGTATTTAAGTGATGCGCCTTGGCCAGCCACAAAGGATGAACTGATAGATTACGCTATTAGAACTGGAGCACCTTTGGAAGTTGTTGAAAACTTACAGTCGATTGAAGATGAGGGAGACTCGTACGACTCGATTGAGGAGATATGGTCTGACTATCCAACCGATGAGGATTACCTCTGGAACGAAGATGAATATTAAATATATTGCATAAAGAATTATAAAAAGTCTCGATTTGAGGCTTTTTTTTTGTCCATTTCGGCTCGAAAAAGTAGAACAAAATGTATCTTTGAGGGCGCTTATGTAAGGCGTTATTTTTAAGATTACTAAACAAAATTTATATCATTCGCAGCGGAGGAACTCCTTATAAATCTCTTTTGATGATTAGATGCTTTGCTTTGAATGATAAACTAATATAAAATATACAGTATGGGATTTTTAGATTCGGTATTAAAAGTATTTGTTGGAGACAAATCCAAACAAGATGTTAAGGCTATTTCGCCTTTGGTTGCAGAAATTAAAACCTTTGAGAGTGCGCTTGAAGCCTTATCGCATGATGAATTAAGAGGAAAAACTGCTGAATTTAAAGCAAAAATTGCTGAAGCCAGAAAAGCCATTGATGATGAAATTTCTAGTCTTTTAACCGAAGCCGACACTACCGAAGATATTGATGTTCGCGAGGATATTTATGAGAAAATTGACACGCTTAAAGATGAGGCTTACCAGGTAACTGAAGATGTTTTGAATGCTATACTTCCTGAGGCGTTTGCTGTGGTTAAAGAAACTGCAAAGCGTTTTGTGAACAACACTGAAATTACGGTAAAAGCAAATGAGTTTGACAGAACCCTATCTGGCGAAAAAACGTATATAACCCTTGATGGCGATAATGCTACATGGGCAAATTCTTGGGATGCTGCGGGTAAACCAATTACTTGGGATATGGTACATTACGATGTACAGCTAATTGGCGGTATTGCGCTACACCAAGGTAAAATTGCCGAGATGCAAACGGGTGAAGGTAAAACGCTTGTGGCTACACTACCTGTGTATTTAAATGCACTTGCTGGCAAAGGTGTGCATTTGGTAACGGTTAATGATTATTTAGCAAAACGTGATAGCGCGTGGATGGCGCCTATTTTTGAGTTTCATGGTATGAGTGTGGATTGTATAGATTACCACCAACCTAACTCTGCCGCACGCAGAAAAGCTTACAATGCCGATATTACTTACGGTACCAACAACGAATTTGGTTTTGATTATTTGCGTGATAACATGTCGCACTCACCTGAGGATTTGGTGCAACGCCCACACCACTACGCTATTGTGGATGAGGTAGATTCTGTTTTGGTAGATGATGCTAGAACACCGCTTATTATTTCGGGCCCAATTCCTAAAGGCGACAGGCACGAGTTTAATGAATTAAAACCTAAGGTTGACGATATTGTTGCCGTACAACGTAAATATTTAACTGGGGTTTTAGCCGAGGCTAAGAAATTAATTAAAGATGGTGAGGATAAAGATGGCGGTTTCCAATTACTACGTGTGTATCGCGGTATGCCGAAAAATAAAGCTTTAATTAAATTTTTATCTGAAGAAGGTGTAAAGCAATTATTGCAGAAAACCGAAAACTTTTACATGCAAGATAATAACCGCGAAATGCCAAAGGTAGATGCGGAACTTTATTATGTAATTGAAGAAAAAAATAACCAGATTGAATTAACTGATAAGGGTATTGAATACATTTCTGGTAAAGACAACCCTGATTTTTTTGTATTGCCCGAAATAGGTATTGAAGTTGCTAAAATTGAGCAGCAAAATTTAGAAAAAGAAAAAGAAGCTGAACTTAAAGAAGATTTATTTAAGGAGTTTGGTGTAAAGTCTGAACGTATACATACGCTAAATCAATTATTAAAAGCCTATGCCCTATTTGAAAAAGACACACAATATGTGGTGATGGATAACAAGGTGATGATTGTAGATGAGCAAACGGGACGTATTATGGATGGTCGCCGTTATTCTGACGGGTTGCACCAAGCCATTGAAGCCAAAGAAAATGTAAAGATTGAAGATGCTACACAAACCTTTGCAACCGTAACACTACAAAATTACTTTAGAATGTACCGCAAACTTTCTGGTATGACAGGAACTGCGGTAACCGAAGCTGGTGAATTTTGGGAAATCTATAAACTAGATGTGGTTGAAATACCAACCAACAGACCTATTGCACGTGATGATAGAGACGATTTGGTTTACAAAACCAAGCGCGAAAAATATAATGCGGTTATAGAAGAAGTTACTAAATTATCGCAAGCTGGTCGCCCAGTGTTAATTGGTACAACTTCGGTTGAGATTTCGGAGTTATTGGGTAAAATGTTGAGTATTCGTAAGATACCGCACAACATATTAAACGCGAAGCAGCACAAAAAAGAGGCCGAAATTGTAGATCAGGCTGGTAAACCAGGGCAAGTAACCATTGCAACAAACATGGCAGGTCGTGGTACAGATATTAAACTTTCTAACGAGGTAAAAGCCGCTGGAGGTTTAGCCATTGTTGGTACAGAGCGCCACGATTCGCGTCGTGTAGACAGGCAGTTGCGTGGTCGTGCTGGTCGCCAAGGAGATCCAGGAAGCTCACAGTTTTACGTGTCTTTAGAGGATAACTTAATGCGTTTATTTGGTAGTGAGCGTATTGCGAAAATGATGGATAAAATGGGCCTAAAAGAAGGTGAAGTTATTCAACATTCTATGATTTCAAAATCTATTGAGCGCGCACAGAAAAAGGTAGAAGAAAATCAGTTTGGTATACGTAAGCGTTTGTTAGAATATGATGATGTAATGAATGCACAGCGTGAAGTGGTTTACAAACGCCGTTACAATGCATTAAACGGTGAGCGCCTTCGTGTAGATTTGGCAAATATGATTTTTGATACTTCTGAAGGTATTGCCGAAACTAATAAAGCTGCTAACGATTATAAGAATTTTGAGTTTGAATTGATTCGTTACTTCTCCATGAGTTCTCCTTTTTCTGAAGAAGAATTTGGAAAACTGTCCACGCAGGAAATCACCTCTCAAATTTATAAAGCAGCATTTGAAAATTACAGAGAAAAAATGGAGCGTAATGCCGAAATTGCATTTCCTGTAATTAAAAACGTATACGAAAACCAGAGTGATAAATTTAAGCGCATTGTGGTACCGTTTACCGATGGCGTAAAAAGCTTAAATGTGGTAACCGATTTGCAAAAAGCTTACGAAACTAATGGAAAGCAATTAATTACCGATTTTGAAAAAAATATTACACTTGCCATTATTGATGATGCGTGGAAAACCCATTTGCGTAAAATGGATGAGTTAAAGCAATCGGTACAGTTAGCAGTACATGAGCAAAAAGACCCTTTACTAATTTATAAGTTTGAAGCTTTTGAGTTATTTAAAGCAATGATTGATGAGGTAAATAAAGATGTAATTTCCTTTTTATTTAAAGGAGAATTGCCTCAAGAAACCCAAGACACCATTCAAGAAGCAAGAACCAGACAACGCGAAAGGATAGAAACCTCTAAAGAAGAAATACCTAATTTAGATGAACGTTCTGCACAAAGTAGAGCTGCTGGTAATATGCAACGCCAGCAACAGGTAATTGAAACCATTGTGCGGGATAAGCCAAAAATAGGCCGTAACGATCGTGTAACTATTAAGCATGTGCTTAACGGTGAAAACAAAACCTTAAAATACAAACAAGCAGAACCATTAATTGCCAAAGGCGATTGGGTTTTGGTTGAAGACTAATTGCAGTAAAACAAACACATAATATAAAGTCTCGATATTTATTTATCGAGACTTTTTTTTAAATTTTCTAACAATTAAAATTTTATCTGTAGAAAACTCCATCCAAGCAAAATCATACACATAATAATAGGTTTTACCTTTACTATTTATCTGTAAATGGGTGTGGTATTTAAATTTAAAATTCTTTTTTTCTAACACAACACGCTCAACTAAATGTTCTGCTTTACGCTTTCCCATCAGCTCTAATAGAATGCTTCTATTTCTATGTAAAATAGTATCAATTTCTTTAACTGCTATAGCTGTAACTTTTCTTAAATTAACGTGATAGTAATTTTTACATTTTACAGAACAAAATATTTTATCCTTCCGTCCCACAATAATAGTACTACATATCTTACAGGTCATTTTAATCAATTTTTAAAAAATAAATAAAGCAAATATTATTAACGTATTGAAGCACAATGCTTTAATATTTATTCGTTTCTAACGGTTAATATGCGCTTACACTCTCAATGTAGTAATTTTATTCCTACTTTTAAACTGCATTTTAATCTTATCATCAAAATAAAACGCTTACTAATAATGCAGATTACTATATATCAGCCTTTTAAAGAGGCTAAACGGATAAAAATTTTTATTCCATACAACATGTTTGCGATTAGAAATTCAGTTAAAAAAATGAATAGTAGCTTTTGGCATCCTCACCAAAAGTTATGGTCGGTTATAAATACCAAAGAAAATTTTGAGACTTTAAAAAGCATTTGCAAAGAACATTACACGATTGAGAAAGACATTCGCTTTATACCCGTGCCCACTGTGCCTCTAAACGAAAAGGCTATAGATGCCTTGTACGATTTAGAAAAAGCTTTAGTTTTAAAGCAATATAGCACCTCTAGTATTACAACTTATAAAAAAATGTTTAGTGTGTTTTTAGGGAAATTTATGCAAAGAGATTTAACTACTATTAGCAAAGATGAAATTGAAGGGTTTATATATGAACTTATTAAAAAAAGTAAAATAAGTGAAAGTTATCAAAATCAGATGATAAATGCCATTAAAGCGTTTTATGAACATGCTTTAAAACAGCCTAGAGAATATTACGATATTCAGCGTCCTAAAAAAACAAAGAGCATTCCAAATACCTTAAGTAAAGCAGAAGTTTTAAAAATAGTACAATCACCCAATAATATAAAACATCGCGCTATACTCTGCACAATTTACGGTTCTGGCCTTAGAATTTCAGAGCTAATAAACCTGCGCATAGCAGATGTACATTCTAAAGATGGTTATTTATATATTAAGGACAGTAAGGGCAAAAAAGATAGAAAGACTATCTTATCTCAGCAACTAATTATTTTACTAAGGGCTTACTATAAAGCGTATAAACCGTCATATTGGTTATTTGAAGGACAATCTGGGTGCCAATATAGTACATCGAGTATACGAGCAATTTTTAGAAAGTCGGTAAAAGAAACCAACTCTAACCCTTGGGCTACTGTACATACACTCCGTCACTCGTTTGCTACACACTGTATAGAAAACAATATAAACTTACGCCACTTACAAAATATGCTGGGACACAGCTCGCCAAAAACAACAGAAATTTACACAAAAACCATAGAAATTAATAATAAAACAATTACGAGCCCTTTGGATTCATTGTTGAAAAATAGTACATTGCAACTATAAGCGATATAACTGTAATATAGGAATGTAAAATTGCGGTTATACAGTTGTTGTGTGCAAGTAGTTACAGGAAAAAAAGCATAGTGTTATTTTAAAGACCAAAACAAAAAATAGGTCTTACATCCTGCCATGTCACTTATATTTTTTTTGTGCATTTGGCGCTAAAAATGCATAGCCAAATTTTAGTGTA
>CALDUF010000092.1 GCA_937923515.1 uncultured Flavobacteriaceae bacterium | reverse complement strand
GGCGCAGGCAACTGTTTGGTATGGTACTTAGCATGGGATGGCGAAATTACAGGCGCAGAACCAGGAAAGAACGCAAATGATATCCAAGGCTGTTTCGATTTATCAAACTCAATATTAGTAGAACGTAACAATGCCGATGGATGTAATGCCAATGGTGGCGATTTATTCGGTGGTCCATTCGCATTCACAACAGGCGATGGAATCGCAGACAATATTCCAGAAGGCGCTATCACCGTGGCTAACAGCCAAGGTGAAAACTTTGCATGGGTAGTAACTGATGCAGAAGGCTACATTTTAGGTTTACCACCAACATTTAGTGCTGTAGATTTTGATGGTGCCGGCGCAGGCAACTGTTTGGTATGGTACTTAGCATGGGATGGCGAGATTACAGGAGCAGAGCCAGGAAAGAACGCAAATGATATCGAAGGCTGTTTCGATTTATCAAACTCAATATTAGTGGAACGTAACAATGCTGATGGTTGTAATGCCAATGGTGGCGATTTATTCGGTGGTCCATTCTCATTTTGTGTAGGTGACGGTGAAGCAGATAATATTCCAGCTGATGCTATTACTGTGGCCAACAGCCAAGGCGAGAACTTTGCATGGGTGGTTACTGATGATTTAGGTAATATTTTAGGTTTACCACCAACATTTAGTGCTGTAGATTTTGATGATGCTGGAGAAGGTGTGTGCTTAGTTTGGTACTTAGCTTGGGAAGGAACTATTACAGGATTAGAAGTAGATTCAAATACTAATGATATCGAAGGCTGTTTTGATTTTTCAACTCCAATAACAGTTAACCGATTAACAGGAGCAGATTGTAGCTCGTTATCAACAGACGATTTTGAGCGTGATTTTAGTTTTACTGTGTATCCAAACCCTACACAAAGTGAAATTATTATCAATTACAAAGGAAGTGAAAACTTGGATTTAGACGTCACAGTTATTGACATGTTAGGTAAGCAATTTATGCAAACTAGAATGTCTACACAACGTAACTCAACCTTAGATTTGAGAGGTTTAACACAAGGCACATACTTCTTAAATATCACAGATACATCCACTGGAATATCAACAACAAAACGCATTGTGAAAAACTAGTAACATCTAGGGATTTAATTTAATTAGGTGCTAAAAAAAACTGTCTCATTAATTTGAGACAGTTTTTTTATTTGTAGTTATTAAGCCTAATAGTGTATACCATTTAGTGCTTAAAATGGCGTGTACCTGTCATTACCATGGCAACGTTGTTTTCGTTACAAAAATCTATACTTAATTGGTCTTTTATAGAACCTCCTGGTTGAATAACAGCGGCAATCCCCGCATTATTGGCAATTTCTACACAATCAGGAAAAGGAAAAAATGCATCACTTGCCATTACAGCACCATGTAAATCAAACTTAAACGTTCCAGCTTTATGTATGGCTTGCTCTAAAGCATCTACACGACTAGTTTGCCCTGTGCCACTTGCACATAATTGCTTATTTTTTGCCAATACAATAGTGTTTGATTTGGTGTGCTTACAAATTTTTGAAGCAAATAATAAATCATCTATCTGTGCTTGTGTAGGTGCTGTATTTGTAACGGTTTTTAAATCTTCAGCAGTGTCAGTTATGCTATTTCTATCTTGTACTAAAACACCATTTAAGCAGGTTCTTACATTGGTTTTTGGCATTTCAATATCATGAATTACTAATAAAATTCTATTTTTCTTACCTTTTAAAATTTCCAATGCTTCCGCAGAAAAAGAAGGCGCAATAACTACTTCACAAAATAATTTGTGAATTTCCTCCGCAGTAGCTACATCAATTTCTTTATTGCTAATTAAAACACCACCAAAGGCAGATACAGGATCTCCAGCCAAAGCATCAACATAGGCTTGGTGTAGTGTATCGCGTTGTGCTAAACCACAAGCATTGTTGTGTTTTAAAACTGCAAATGTAGGTGCGTCGTTTTTAAATTCTAACATTAAATTTACAGCAGCATCAACATCTAAAAGGTTATTATAACTTAATTCTTTACCATGTAGTTTGGTGAATAATTCATCAAAGTTTCCAAAGAAAAACCCTTTTTGGTGCGGGTTTTCGCCATAGCGCAATGTTTTACCGTTAGTCTCACTAATTTTTAAAACAGTTTCTTCGTTATTTTGGTTAAAGTAATTAAAAATAGCTGTGTCATAATGTGATGATACATTAAATGCTTTTCCTGCAAAACGCTTTCTGTCTGCTTCTGAAATTGAACCATTGTTTTTAGAAATCAACTCCAAAAATTCAGCATAATCGGCAACTGAAGATACACAAATTACATCTGCATAATTTTTAGCAGCAGCACGAATTAAAGAAATACCACCTATGTCAATTTTTTCAATAATATCTTGAGTACTTGCACCAGAAGCTACAGTTTTTTCAAACGGATATAAATCTACAATAACTACATCAATCTGTGGGATTTCATATGCTGCTAATTCAGCTACATCACCATCATGGTGTTGTCTGTTTAAAATACCACCAAATACCTTAGGGTGTAATGTTTTTACGCGGCCACCTAAAATAGAAGGGTACGATGTTACATCTTCAACAGGAACAACATTGATACCTAAATCTTTAATAAATTTTTCTGTGCCGCCTGTAGAGTAAAGGGTTACACCTTGCTTATCTAGCTCTTTTACAATAGGTTCTAAACCGTCTTTACTGAATACTGAAATTAATGCTGATTTGATGGTTTTTTGGTTGCTCATCTCCGTTGTGTTGTTTATTTAAAGACATATTATACCTTATAAAGCAAATACATCTATTTACATTTAGTTTTTAGTAAAGTGCAAAAGTAGCTATTTCCTTTAGAATTTCAATTCAGAATTATTTGAAAAGGACGTGTTTTTTTAACTAAAATGCTAAGTTGTTAACAGCTATAAAAATTCACAAAACTAAATTCTAAAATACAAACCTTAAGCAGATAGCGTTTCAGTTTAAAAATTTAGTTTCTTGTAGTTTGAAATTTACTAAAATAGTGTAGCAACTTGAGCCGTTACAAACTCTAAAAAACGCTCGTCTGCCTCAGTAAATGGGTCAGGTGTATTAGAATCAATATCAATTTGTCCAATATTTTTTTCGTTTACAAAAATGGGAATTACAATTTCAGACTTCACCGAAATACTACATGCAATATAATTATCTTGCGCAGCAACATCTGGCACCACAAAGTTTTTGTTACTAACTGCTACTTGTCCGCAAATACCTTTTCCAAACGGAATAACCGTATGGTCCGTTGGTGCGCCAACGTATGGTCCTAGAAGTAATTCTTCTTTATCACCATTTCTAAAATAAAAACCAACCCAATTATAGTATGCTACATGTTTTTCTAGTATTTCGCAAATAATAAGCAACCGTTCGTTAACTGTTTTCTCAGTGTTAGAAACTATAGTGCTTACCTGTGGTTTTAAGGTTTCAAAAGTCATAATTCTAGAATGTTTTGGCAAAAGTATTTAAAAAGACGTAAATTCGAGTTTCAATTTTAAATTAATACACTGTTACGCTATACTAGTTTTAGTGTTTAAAACAAATATTCCAAAAATAGCTTTGGAATAACACCTATGTAAACCATTGAAAGCACTATTTGCAAAATACAAGTCGGTTATAAAATTCATCCTTACGTTTCTCGTGGTGTATGTTGTATTATCGGTGTGTTATAAATTTTATTTGCAATTTTCTGACGGTTCATTGTATTATCCAGATTACTTAACCAATTTGGTAGGTAGACAAAGTGAAGCTGTTTTAGATACTATGGGTTATAATGCAGCTATAGCGCCTCATCCAAAAGAAGCCTCTTTAAAATTACTGGTTAATGGCAAATATTTAGCACGTGTTATAGAAGGCTGTAACGCTGTAAGTGTTATCATTTTGTTTGTGTCCTTCATCATAGCGTTTTCAGGGCATTTTAAAGCTACATTTTTTTATATCCTATCTGGTAGTGTGCTTATTTATGCTGTAAATCTTATTAGAATTGTATTGCTAACTATGGGTTTATACCATTATCCAGAATATCAAGATGTATTACACACTGTTATTTTTCCCGCCATTATTTATGGCATGGTATTTTTATTATGGATAATTTGGGTAAATAGGTTTTCTAAATTAAAATAAAAACATGCTTAAAGCGGTAAATATCATAGCACTTGTTGTTTTAGGTATCCTATTGGTGCTCATTCGTTTTTTTGAGGATAGTTTGTTTTACGACCCGTATTTAACATTTTTTCAAAACGACTATTTGTATTTAGATAGCCCAAGGCGCGAGGTAATAAAATTAGTAGCTTTTACAACATTACGGTATGTTTTAAATAGTATAATTTCTTTAGGTATTTTATATGTAGTATTTAAAGATAAAAGCATTATAAAATTCTCTGCTATCATTTACGGTATAGCTTTTAGTGTTTTAATTGTACTCTTTTTGTATTTTATTGCCAACCCCAAACAGGAAGAATATTATTTGTTTTTTAACATTCGTAGGTTCTTAATTCAACCGTTACTATTAATTTTATTATTACCTGCATTTTATTACAATAAAATAAAGTAATATTATTTTTTTTTGGCATTCCCCCGCAAAAAAAAAGCGGGGTCGGGCTTTCCACTATATCTTTTTTTCGTGCCTCAAAAAAGGATGCCGTTACAATCCCTAATGCACCTACCCGCAAACACCAGGTCTTATACCAAGGTTTCTCTTGTTTGTTAATCATTTTATAAATACCAATGTGTAAAACGCAATTTTTGTAATTTTGCACAGTGATACAACATACATTACATAAAATATTCTCATTTAGTTTAGCACTTTTGGTACTGTTATCCACACTATCCTTTACTGTTAAAAAGCATTACTGTGGTGAAACGCTAGTAGATGTAGCCGTTTTTTCTGAAGCCAAAACTTGTGGGATGGAAGTAGAAGGTATAAAAACAGCTAAATCGTGCTGTGATGATGAGGTTGCTGTTGTTGAAGGACAAAACGAATTAAAATTATCTTCGTTTGAAGATTTAGATATTGCGCAACAACAGTTTTTAATTGCTTTTGCTATTAGTTACGCAAATGGTTTTCAACCGTTATCTAAAGAAGCCATTGCGCACAACGAGTATTCTCCACCAGATTTGGTTTACGACATACAAGTGCTAGACCAAGTATTCTTGATTTGATTTTTTAAAATTTTGTAATTCTGAACGTCTTTCAGTATCTATTCCATTTTAAGGAAGTTATACTAAAATAATAAATCAAAAAACATCATGAAACAAACATATACAGTTACGGGTATGACCTGTAATGGTTGCAGAACTTCAGTCGAAAACAAATTAAGATCAATTTCAGAAGTTAAAAACGCATCGGTTAGCTTGGACACCAAACAAGCTATTGTTGAAACTACGCAACCTATTTCAACACAAACATTACAAAACGCACTTTCTGATAAGTACACTATTTCTAAAAAAAACGAACCGCATACAAATGCAGGTAAACTTCCAAAAGAAAAAAGTGAACTACAGCAACTATTTCCACTATTTTTAATATTTGGGTATATTATTACGGCTGCACTATTATTAAATATAAAACCTTGGCGTACCAAGGGTTTTATGCTCGATTTTATGGGGTTATTTTATATTGTATTTAGCTTTTTTAAATTTTTAGATTTAAAAGGTTTTCCAAAATCATTCAAAATGTACGATCCTTTGGCCAAGGCATTTCCCCTTTATGGTTGGTTGTATCCATTTATAGAAGTGGCTCTAGGGTTACTATTTTTAATGCGTTTTCAAATTTCTCTAGCTTTAAGTATTACGCTTGTCGTTCTAGGAATTACCACCATTGGTGTTACTAAAACATTGTTAGATAAAAAGTCTATTCAGTGTGCTTGTTTGGGCACCGCGTTAAAATTACCAATGACCAAAGCCACGTTTATTGAAAACAGTGTTATGATTATAATGGCTGTAGTAATGCTAATTAAAAATCACTTTTAAATGAAAACAATAGTATACATCATGGTGTTGTTTTCAGGATTAATCTTTTCGCAAGAGACTGTTAGCGGTCTCATTATGGAAGCAAGTAATAAAAACGAGCAGACGCCATTAGCAGGCGCCAATGTATATTGGCTAAATACTACCGTTGGTGCTGTAACTAATATTGACGGAGCGTTTACGGTGATTTATAAACCCGAATACAAAAAATTAGTAGTAAGTTATGTAGGTTATAAAACCGATACGCTAACTATAACCAATCCAAATCAAAATATAAAGCATTGGCTACAACCTACCAGTGATTTAGATGAAGTTACGGTTACAAATAGAAAGCAAACTATATCAAAATCGTACTTAAAAGCAGCAAATGTTATTAATGTAAGTAGTGACGAATTGTTAAAAGCGGCATGCTGTAACCTGTCAGAAAGTTTTGAAACCAACCCGTCTATAGACGTTAATTTTGCCGATGCTATTTCAGGAACGCGCCAAATCAGGATGCTGGGTTTAACAAGTCCTTACATTTTAATCGCTACCGAAAATATACCTTCGGTAAGAGGTGCGTCTCAAGCTTATGGTTTAAGTTTTATACCAGGTACTTGGGTAGAGAGCATACAAATTACAAAGGGTGCCGGTAGTGTGGTAAATGGCTTTGAAAGTATTGCGGGCCAAATTAATACCGAACTGGTAAAACCATCAACCGATGATGCCCTTTTTGTAAATCTGTACGGTGCGTCAAGTGAGCGTTTGGAGTTGAATACGCACATTAATACCAAGGTGAATAACAGATGGCAAACGGGTTTGTATATTCATGGAAACACACATCAAAAAAAACACGATGTAAATAATGATGGTTTTTTGGATATGCCGTTGTTCAATCAAATTAATATAATGAACCGCTGGCAATACATTGATACCAAAAACGGTTTTGTAAGTTTTATTAATTTGAAATTTTTAAATGATGATAAGCAAACGGGCCAACTCGGTTTTAACCCTGATACTGATAGATTGACTACCAATAGTTGGGGAAGTGAAATTGATACCAAACGCTACGAGGTTTCAGCCAAATTTGGATATGTAAACCCTGAAGTACCATGGCAAAGTTTAGGTGTGCAAACAGCCTTTAGTAGCCATAAACAAGCATCTTATTTTGGGTTGAATACCTACGATATTACCCATAATAGTGTGTATGCTAATGCTATTTATAATTCTATAATTAGCGATTCGCGTCATAAAATAAAAACAGGACTTAGTTACACACATGATAGTTACGACGAATTTGTAAACACCACAGATTATGGAAGAACGGAAAACGCAGTAGGCGCGTTTTTTGAGTATAGTCACGATAATTTAGAGCTGTTTAATATTACAGCAGGTTTACGTGTTGATTATCATAATTTATGGGGTGTTTTTATAACACCGCGCTTACATGCACGTTATTCGCCTTGGTCTAAATCTGCATTTAGAGCCTCGTTTGGGCGCGGTAAACGTAGCGCTAACATTTTTACTGAAAATCAGCAATTATTCTCAACATCTCGAACTATCAATGTGATGAATTCCTCAGATTTAAGGAGATTAAAGGGTGCTTATGGTTTAAATCCTGAAATTGCATGGAATTACGGTGTGTCGTATTTACAAGGGTTTAATCTCTTTGGAAGAAAAGCAGATATAACGCTAGATTTTTATAAAACCGATTTTATAAACCAAGTAGTAGTAGATTGGGAAAACCCACTGGAAATCAATTTTTATAATCTTGAAGGTAAAAGTTTTGCCAATAGTTTTCAGGCAGAGTTAAATTATAACGTGTTTGAGGGTTTTGATTTACGAACAGCCTACAAATTTTATGATGTACAAACGGAGTATACATCGGGTCGTTTAGAAAGGCCATTAACGCCAAAACACAGAGTGTTTACTAATGTTGGTTACGAAACTAAGCAAAACGAAAACGGTACGCAATGGAAGTTTGATACTACGTTTAACTGGTTAAGCAGCCAACGTTTTGCAAATACAGCGCCTAACCCTGTACAATTGCAATTGCCAGAACGCTCGCCAACTGTAGCCACTGTTAATGCACAAATTACCAGAGTGTTTTCTCCAAAATTTGAAGTATATTTAGGAGGCGAAAACATTAGTAATGTAAGACAGCCGAATCCTATTTTAGGTGCAGATGACCCTTTTGGTGCGAATTTTGATTCTACTTTTGTGTACGGCCCAATTTTTGGAAGCTTGTATTATGCAGGATTACGATTTAGAATAAAATAAAATGTATTGAGACCTCACAGGTTTTTAAAACCTGTGAGGTCTAGAAAAATATAAATGATACACACATAGTAAGGGTTAAGTACTGCATTTAGCACATTAGCCCGCGTTAGGGATTGCAGTGGAAAGCCCACAGCGAAACCCCTTAGGGTGAAGCGAGGACTTGCAACGTAAAGCCCGACGGCTTGTGATCCTTTAAGGTTTACTTTAAAAAACCTTGAAGGTATGAGCAAGCCGTAACGCCCAAATAAATTTAAAATGTAATAACAATGAGACAGATACTAACTTTTATATTACTGGTAATAGGAACAACAATGTTTGCCCAAAACAAAAATGCAAAAACTACAATGGAAGTTGATGGCGTCTGCGGCATGTGTAAAGCCCGTATAGAGAAAGCGTGTTTAAATACTAAAGGTGTTAAATATGCGCAATGGCAAATAGATACGCATGAGCTACAACTAATTTTTGATGAACGCAAAACGGATACAACCACTATTAAAAAAAGTATATTGGCCGCTGGCCATGACTTAAAATACGACAAGGCAACTGATGCGGCCTACGCTAAGGTTCACGCTTGTTGTAAATATCGCGATGAAGATGTTATAGACGAGCATGGTAAACCTGAGGGCGATAAAAGTTAAGCCTACTTTTAAAATGCATCTTTTAAAATAGAACGAATACTAAACTATTTTTTTGAGAGTTCAGTAAAATGCTTGTAAAAATAGGGGATGGTTTCTATACCTTTTAGGTAATTCCAAATTCCAAAATGTTCGTTTGGTGAATGTATGGCGTCGCTATCTAAACCAAAGCCCATTAAAATGGTTTTGCTTTTTAATTCCTTTTCAAATAACGACACAATTGGTATGCTACCACCGCTACGTTGTGGTATTGGAGTTTTTCCAAAGGTGTCTTTGTAGGCATTACTTGCAGCTTTGTAGCCTATGTTGTCTATTGGTGTTACGTAGCCTTGTCCGCCATGGTGCGGCGTAACTTTTACTCTAACACCTTTTGGAGCTATACGTTTAAAGTGACTTTTAAATAACTGGGTGATGTTTTCCCAATTTTGATGTGGTACCAAACGCATAGAGATTTTAGCATAGGCTTTACTAGCAATTACTGTTTTGGCACCTTCGCCAGTGTAACCACCCCAAATGCCATTTACATCAAGTGTAGGTCTTATAGAATTTCTTTCGTTAGTTGTATAGCCGGCTTCTCCATAAACCGCATCAATATCTAGAGCTTTTTTGTAGTTTTCAAGATTAAAAGGGGCTTTTGCCATTTCAGCACGCTCTTCTTTAGAGAGTTCTTCTACGTTGTCATAAAATCCTGGGATAGTAATATGGTTGTTTTCGTCGTGTAACGATGCAATCATTTTTGTGAGTACATTTATAGGGTTTGCCACGGCACCACCGTATAAGCCAGAGTGTAAATCTCTATTTGGTCCTGTTACTTCTACTTCCACATAACTCAGTCCACGTAATCCTGTAGTTATAGAGGGTACATCTTTAGCTATCATACCAGTATCTGAAATGAGTATCACATCGTTTTTTAGCTTTTCTTGATTGCTTTTTACAAAAGTTGATAGGTTTTTACTCCCAACTTCTTCTTCGCCTTCAATCATAAATTTTACATTACAAGGCAGTTGGTTTGTAGATGTCATAAACTCTAGGGCCTTTACATGCATATACATTTGGCCTTTATCATCACAGGCGCCTCGCGCAAAAATAGCACCTTCAGGATGTAGTGTTGTTTTTTCTATAACAGGCTCAAAAGGCGCAGAATTCCATAGATCTAGTGGGTCTGGTGGTTGCACATCGTAATGCCCGTAAACCAATACTGTTGGTAGGTTTTTATCTATTATTTTTTCACCGTAAACAATAGGATAACCGTCTGTTTTACAAATTTCTACAGTGTCACATCCTGCTTTTTCTAGGCTTATTTTTATTACTTCGGCAGTTTTTAAAACATCATTTTTATAGGCAGAATCTGCACTAATAGATGGTATTTTAAGGAGTTCTATTAATTCGTTTAAAAATCTATCTTTATGTGTTTCGATATATTGTTTTAGTGTATCCATGTGCGAGCGTTGAGATGTTTTTCAAAAGTATAAAAAAGAATACTTTTTATAGCATGGACCTTTGCAATTTAAAAATCTTGATTATATTTGCAATCCTTTTGCGGGCGTGGTGGAATTGGTAGACACGCTAGACTTAGGAT
>CALDUF010000091.1 GCA_937923515.1 uncultured Flavobacteriaceae bacterium | reverse complement strand
ATGAAAATAGCTATTATTGGAACTGGGAATTTAGGGAGCTCTATTGCGAAAGGACTTATTAAAAATAAATCGTTTACATCGCTGTATTTAAGTGATAAAAACACGTCGCAGGTTAATGCATTTGTGGATGAAGCTTATGTTACAATTACCAATAATAATGAGACTGCTGTTGCGCAGAGTGATGTTGTGATTTTTGCGCTTCAGCCGCGACATATAGAGAGTGTTTTAAATGAATTAAAGCATTTAATTACGGAAGCTCACGTTGTAATGTCAGTTGCTGCTGGGTTTTCAATTTCTAAAATTGAAAGTATTGTTGGCAGTGATAAACATGTAATTCGTGTAATGCCTAATACGGCGATTTCTATTGGTAAATCAATGACGTGTTTATCGGCAAATGCTGTGGGGCAGTTGAAGATTGAATTGGCTAAAAGTATTTTTAACCAATTGGGAACTACTATGGTAATTCCTGAAGAACAAATACAGGCTGCTACTGTAATTTGTGCAAGTGGTATTGCATTTTGGATGCGCCTTGTGCGTGCTACTACTCAAGGTGCGATTCAGTTAGGTTTTGAAGCCGATGAGGCTCATAATTTAGCATTACAAACGTGTTATGGGGCAGCAAGTTTGCTTAAAGAATCTGGAAGACACCCCGAAGCAGAAATTGATAGGGTTACCACACCAAGTGGTTGCACTATTGCAGGCTTAAATGAGATGGAGCACAAAGGATTGAGCTCTGCTTTAATTCAAGGAATTACGGCGTCGTTTGAGAAAATTAATGAATTAAAAAAATAAGTTAAAAATGCCATTATTTGACGTTTATCCATTATATAATGTAACCCCAGTGTCGGGGAAAGGCGTTCACGTTTATGATGATAAAGGTGAGCAATATTTAGACCTTTATGGCGGGCATGCGGTAATTTCTATTGGGCATGCGCACCCTAACTATGTTAAGGCTGTAACGCAACAGGTAGAGCAGTTGGGGTTTTATTCCAACGCTGTTCAAAATCCGTTACAAAAACAATTGGCTGATAAGATTGAAGACTTATCAGGTTGTAAAGATTATGAGTTGTTTTTATGTAATTCTGGAGCTGAAGCTAACGAAAACGCTTTAAAATTAGCGTCGTTTAAAACAGGAAAATCGCGTGTTGTGGCGTTTAAAAACGGGTTTCATGGGCGTACATCGGCAGCAGTAGCAGCAACCGACAACCCTAATGTTGTAGCGCCAATTAATGCGCAGCAAAAAGTAACATTTTTAGAACTTAATGATGTTTTAGGGGTTAAAGCAGAACTGGAAAAAGGTGATGTTTGTGCTGTAATTGTTGAGTTTATACAAGGTGTTGGCGGATTGGATCAAGGTTCGGCAGATTTTTTTGAGCAAGTATTTGCCTTATGTAAATTGAATAACACCATGTTTATAGCAGACGAGGTACAATCGGGTTACGGACGTTCGGGTAAGTTTTTCGCATTTCAACATTACAATGTCACGCCAGATATTATTTCTATAGCGAAAGGTATGGGCAATGGTTTTCCAATTGGTGGTGTTTTAATTCACCCAGATATAGAATCTAAATACGGCATGTTAGGCACTACGTTTGGCGGCAATCATTTAGCATGCGCTGCAGGATTAGCGGTGTTAAATACCATTGATGATGAGGATTTGATGAGTAATGTAAACGCCATGTATGATTATTTTACAACTATTGCGAAAACCATTCCTGAGATAAAGCAAATAAAAGGACGCGGCTTGATGTTAGGTTTAGCGTTTGATTTTGAAGTGGGCGACTTACGCAAAGATTTAATTTATAATTACAAGATATTTACAGGTGGTGCTGCAAATAAAAAAGTGCTTAGAATTTTACCGCCTTTAAATATTGAAAAACAATATATAGATCAGTTTTTTGAAGCTTTGAAGAAGGCTTTGGTTAACGTAAATGTAATACACTAGGTTTGGTACATATTTTTGAACACTGAACACTGAACACTGAACACTGAATACTGAATACTGAATACTGAAAATGAATACCCTATTATCCATAGAAAATAGAAACGCTGTTTTACTTAAAATGGCAGTACTTTTAGAACAAGAACGACAGGCGATAATCGCTATTAATAAAGCTGATTTAGACGCTTACAGTGGCGATGATATTTCGATGTTTGACCGTTTAAAAGTTGATGATGCTAAAGTTGACGAGATGATTAATGCGGTAACGCATTTAGCATCTCAAGACGATCCTGTTGGTGTAGAGCGTTTTAGCTTTAAACACGACAACGGTATGCAGGTGTATAATAAAACGGCATCGTTTGGTACGGTGTTAATTATTTATGAATCGCGCCCAGATGTAACGGTTGAAGCTGCTGGTATTGCGTTTAAATCTGGAAACAAAATATTACTAAAAGGCGGTAAAGAGTCATTACGTTCTAACCTTAAAATTGTAGAATTATGGCACCAAGCGTTGCAGGAAGAAAATGCCTCGACTGATTGGGTAGCATATCTGCAATTTAATAGAACAGAAACCCAAGCGTTTTTAGAAAACCCAACACAAAAAGTAGATTTAATTGTGCCACGAGGTGGTGAGCGTTTAATTGCTTTTGTAAGACAACATGCAACCTGTCCTGTTATTATTAGTGGTCGTGGTAATAACTTTGTGTACGTTCATAAAGATGCAGATGTAGCTATTGCTGCAGATGTGATTATGAATGGAAAATCAAAAATATCAGCTTGTAATGCTGTTGACAAGGTTTTAATAGATAAAAATCTTCCAAACAAGCAGGCGTTTATAAACACGTTGATTTCAAAATTAAAAGACCATAAGATTGAAGTTTTAGGTGATGAAACCATTTCAAAAGCAAACGGATTAGAATCTATAACATCTGATGATATTTGGTACGAGGAGTTCTTAGACTATAAGATTCTTATAGGTGAAATTGCATCAAACCAAGATACTATTGCTATGATTAATAAGTATTCTGGTGGGCATTCGTCTTCCATTATTACAAGCAATGATGCCGAGGCAAAACTATTTATGGAAAATGTAGATACAGCAGCAGTGTACCATAACGCATCAACGCGATTTACCGATGGTGGACAATTAGGATTAGGTGGCGAATTAGCTATAAGTACAGATAAACTACACCAACGCGGGCCAATTGGTTTACAGCATTTGGTGACGAATAAATGGTATGTTCATGGTAACGGACAAATACGATAAATCCATAATAAGTATTTTGAGAAATAGCTTGTGATAACAAGATGAAGAAAAAACGCATATTACTAAAAATGGGGTCTAATACCCTTACCAAGGAAACCGATAATATTTCTAGAGGTAAAATTGAAGATATGGCAAGCCAAATTGCCAAACTTCAAGATACTTGTGAGTTTATTATTGTAAGTTCTGGTGCTATAGCGGTGGCAAAACAGTTTGTAAAATTAGAAAGTAAGCAAGAGGATATTTTTGTAAAGCAAGCATTGGCTTCCATTGGTCAGCCTCATTTAATACGTATTTATCAGGAGATTTTTAGGGAATATGGTTTACTAACATCGCAATGTTTATTGTCGTATTCAGATTTTGAAAAAGAAGAAAGTAAACTTAATATATCTAATACCATTAATGTATTAGTAAATAATAATTACATACCAATTATTAATGAAAATGATACGGTAGCTACTGATGAAATCAAGTTTGGTGATAATGATAAATTAGGAGCTTTAACAGCATCACTTTTGGATGTTGATTTGTTTATTATTGCTACCAACACGAACGGTATTTATACCAAAGCTTCTATGGAGAACGGTACGCCAAAAACGATTGCGGAAGTTACCGATTTTACAGCCTTGGCAGATGAGGTGGTAAACTCTAAATCCTCGCACGGAAGTGGCGGTATGCAGAGTAAAATTGAAGCAGCTCAAGTTACTAAAGGTGCTAAAATAGAAACATGGATTGTAAACGGACTAGAAGATAATTTTATAGTGAATGCTATGGAAAACAAGGTAGCGTTTACAAAAATAAAATAAGTGATTGTCTGAGTTTGAGTTAAAATATGTTGCCATTAACACGCCCTTTTACAAAGCGGCTGTTACGATTAGAGAAAAACTATTTTTTAAAGATATGACCAATAGTTTAGATTTAATTAATGATGAATTTGAAACAACGGCTTTACATGTAGTGTGTTTAAAGGGAAATGAAGTGATTGGAACTGGGCGTTTGCACACAGAAGGTGAAAAAAACATCATATCGCAAATGGCAGTTAAAGCTGTTTATCAAAAAAAAGGCGTAGGTTCTAAAATATTAAATGAACTGATTGGATATAGTAGAAAAAACGGAATATCTAATATCGCACTAAGTGCAAGGGCAACAGCAATACATTTTTATAAGCAGCATGATTTTATAGCTTTTGGAGCCAAATATCCGTCACAAAAAACAGGAATTATGCATCAACAAATGGTGTTGATGCCGAAATAAAATTAGACCTGTCAGGTTTAAAAAAATGACAGGTCTGGAAAAGAATAAAAAAGTATGAAGCATTACACGTCAATACACGATATAGATAATATTAAGGCTTGGATTGAAGATGCAAAAGCATTAAAAGCAAACCCATTACAGCATGTTGCTTTAGGAAAAGATAAAACCATAGGATTATTATTCTTTAATTCTAGTTTGCGTACACGTTTAAGCACGCAAAAAGCAGCTTTAAACTTAGGGATGAATCCTATTGTAATGAATGTGTCTGGTGATGCTTGGGGTATTGAATTTGGTGATGGTACGGTTATGGACGGCACTACTGCAGAACATATTAAAGAAGCAGCCGCTGTGGTATCTCAATATTGCGATATTATTGCAGTGCGTGCATTTCCAACCTTAACCAATAAGGCAAAAGACGAAAGCGAGCACGTTTTAAAATCTTTTACTAAATACGCCTCCGTGCCTATAGTAAATATGGAAAGCGCTACAGGACATCCATTACAAGGGTTAACAGATGTTTTAACGATTTCAGAACATACTAAAACCAAGCGTCCAAAAGTAGTGTTAAGTTGGGCGCCGCATATAAAAGCCTTACCTCATGCGGTGGCTAATAGCTTTACTCAAGCTATGCAAAAAATGGATGTGGAGTTTGTAATTGCAAACCCCGAAGGTTACAATTTGAATCCTGAAATTACTGGAGATACGCCTATTTTTCACAATCAAGAAGACGCCTTTAAGGATGCCGATTTTGTGTATACCAAAAATTGGAGTTCTTATGAAGACTATGGTAAAGTTGTAAATAAAGACGCGAATTGGATGATTACTAAACAAAAATTAGGACATGCAAAATTTATGCATTGTTTGCCTGTAAGGCGCAATGTAGTTGTTGAAGATGCGGTTTTAGATAGCGATAGTTCCATAGTAATAGCACAAGCTAATAACAGAACGTATGCTGCACAATTAGTGCTTAAAACGCTTTTAGAAAATTTACAATTTGTGTGACTCTCAATTTATTTTGAGAAGCTTAGCAAGAAAAATAAAAAGCTAACTTAAATACAGTGTAGCAATAAAACAAAAATGAAAGAACAACTATCCATAGTAAAAATTGGCGGTAATGTTATTGAGGATGTAGCAGCACTTCAATCTTTTTTAGAGCATTTCTCTAAACTAGAAGGAAAGAAAATTTTGGTACATGGTGGCGGCAAACGTGCAACACATGTGGCTTCAAAATTGGGTATAGCATCAAATATGGTAAACGGACGTCGTATTACTGATGCCGATACTTTAGAGGTAATTACTATGGTTTACGGCGGTTTAGTAAATAAAAATATTGTAGCTAAACTTCAAGGACTGCAGGTGGATGCTATTGGTTTAACAGGGGCAGATATTAATAGTATTTATTCCGAAAAACGACCAGTTAAAGACATTGATTATGGTTTTGTAGGTGATGTGAAAAGAGTAAATCACAAATCTATAAACAAGTTAATTGAAGCAGATTTTACACCCGTATTTTGCGCGATTACCCATGATAAAAACGGACAATTATTTAATACCAATGCAGATACTATTGCATCTGAATTGGCTATAGGACTTTCAGAATTATACAATGTGGAGTTGTATTTTTGTTTTGAAAAAAACGGTGTACTAAAATCTGTTGCCGATGATAATTCGGTAATAGAATATATGGATTATGGTACTTATGAGCAGTTAAAACACCAAGGTGCATTTCATGATGGGATGTTACCCAAACTTGCCAATAGTTTTCATGCAATAGCATCTGGCGTATCTAGGGTGTTTATAGGAAATCCAACGGTAATCAGTAATAAAAATCAAAAGTTTACTACCTTGTATTTATGATAGAGCAACTTACAAAAGACGCTATAGCATTACTCAAAACTTTGATTGAAACGCAGTCGTTTTCATCAGAAGAGGATAATACTGCAACACATATTGAAACGTGGTTTAGGCGTTGGGATATTGATTTTAAACGTACTAAGAATAACGTTTGGGCGGTAAACAAACATTTTAAAGCAGGCAAACCAACCTTGTTGCTAAACTCGCATCACGATACCGTTAAGCCAAACTCAGCATACACAAATAATCCGTTTGAAGCCTTTGTTAAAGACGGGAAATTATACGGTTTAGGAAGTAATGATGCTGGAGGTTGCTTGGTATCGTTAATAGCAACATTTACATATTTTTACAACCACAAAAATTTAAAATATAATTTAGTTATTGTCGCTTCCGCGGAAGAAGAAAGCAGTGGGCCTAATGGGCTAAATAGCATGTTGTCTATCATCCCTGAAATTGATGTGGCTATAGTTGGCGAACCCACTTTAATGGATCTCGCCGTAGCTGAAAAAGGTTTAGTGGTTTTTGATGCGGTTATTGAAGGTACACCAAGTCATGCAGCACATCCTAACAACAACAACGCTATTTATAATAGTATTGAAACTTTGCAATGGTTTAAAGATTTTAAGTTTGAAAAAGGCTCTGAAGCCTTAGGCGATGTAAAGTTAACTGTAACACAAATTAATGCAGGTTCGCAACATAATGTGGTACCTGGGCATGTAGATGTGGTGATTGATGTTCGTGTGAATGACGCCTATAGCAATGCTGAAATTGCCGAAATTTTACAAGAAAAAGCACCAGTTACTAAAATTACACCACGTAGCTTACGTTTAAACTCATCGTCTATTCCTGTAACGCACGATTTGGTTAAAGCAGGCGTTGCCATGGGTAGAAATACGTATGGGTCACCAACATTGTCTGATCAAGCAGCACTATCTTGTCCGAGTTTAAAATTAGGACCAGGAGATAGTACACGTTCGCATTCGGCCAATGAATTTATTTATATAAACGAAATTGAA
>CALDUF010000090.1 GCA_937923515.1 uncultured Flavobacteriaceae bacterium | reverse complement strand
GTCCAACTCAAACAGAAGGAAATCAAATTGCAGGAACAGAGATAGAAAATTTTGTAGTTGCAAACACAGCATTGGGAAGAATTGGACAACCTAAGGACATCTCAGAATTAGCTGTTTTTTTAGCTTCCGATGATTCTTCTTGGATTACAGGACAAAAAATAGGTGTTTCAGGAGGTTTTGAATAAAAAAATAAACGATGATAAAATCAACAGTAAAAGAAATTAAAGAACGATTTGATAATGACGTCGAACGATTTTCAAATCTAGATACAGGTCAAATAGCTACAATTGACGCTAAAATTTCTCTTGAACTTTTAACCGAAGCTTCAAAGAGAATAAATCCTAAAGCACAACATTTATTAGATATCGGCTGTGGAGCAGGAAATTATAGTTTGAAAATGTTAACTAAAATCGCTAACTTAAACTGTACTTTAGTTGATTTGAGTAAACCTATGTTAGATAAAGCAAAGGAAAGAGTCTCTGCCAAAACAAACAACAAAGTAAAAACTATCCAAGGAGACATTCGTGAAGTAGAGTTAAAAGAAAAAAGTTTTGACATTATATTAGCTGGAGCAGTATTGCACCATCTACGTGATGACACCGACTGGGAGACTACTTTTAATAAACTATATAATTTACTTAAACCAGGGGGATGTTTAATGATTTCAGATTTAATAACTCAAGAAACAAGTGCTGTAAATGAATACACTTGGGAACGTTATGGCGATTATTTAGAAAGTGTGGATGGAAAAGAATACAGAAAAAAAGTGTTTGAATATATAGAAAAAGAAGATTCTCCTAGGTCAATGACTTATCAGTTAGAATTAATGAAAAAGATAGGTTTTAAAAAAATAGAGATTTTACATAAGAATATGTGCTTCGGAGCATTTGGTGGAATCAAATAAAACCTACACACAACGCTATATAAAAAACACAGGGCGATTTATGATTATTCGAAAGGTTTAGACTTATCCGCTATGCCACCAAATATAAAATTTGGTGTTTCTATATTGAAGATAAACACATAACATTATATTTGGCTTAGTTATAAACGCAGAGTTAGTGACAACCCGCTGCCCTACGTTTCTTTCTCTCACCGTTGTGCAACATAAAAACCATGAACTTTCCTGAAACAAGTTTAGAAAAACATTAGATTATCACTTTGCAGACATGACAAAAGCTGGCCCTCTAGAAATCAAACTTAAATGTGGCTCCTGCTAGAAACTGAATACCTTGTACTGGGAAGTTTTGCCAACGTTGGTATTCGTTATTCGCGATATTATTGGCTTTTGCAAATACCGAAATTTGGTCGTTAATATGATAGCCTGCGTGCGCGTTGGCATCAAAAAAGCTATCTAACGTTACGGTAAATGGTGTGGTTGCAGTTACACCATCGTTTAGGAAAAACTGATCTTTACGTTCGCCTGTATAAATTAAATTGGCACCTGCAAACCAGTGTGTATTTATTTGATAATCTAAAAATAGAGATCCTTGGATGTCGGGTAAATTCCAAGCTTCAGCTTCATCATCTGTATTATAGGTAAAATACTCTGCTTTAATACCTAAAGTAAAATTTCGGTTTATATCTACACTTAGTGCTCCTGCTACGCCAAAGGTATTAACATCATCATACACTACACCAAAAGAATTACCGTAAGAGTAAGGTTGATTTGGCATTAGGGTAATTTCATTATTTTTAAATAGCGCCCTATTTCTATCGGCTTTATAGGCTCCATTTATGCTATAACTCATGTTGCTAGAAAGTTTTCCTTTTAAGCCAACGTAGGCGTTGTATTGCTGATCTGTAGGCGTTACAAAAAGTGTTGGCGATACAAAAGGATTTTCTGAAGCAAAATCATAATACGAATTTTGAATTAAGCCACCCTCAATCCCTCCAAAGGCTATTAAAACATCGTTAACCAACCTGTACGTAGCTGTAATATTTGGGTAAATAAACACCTTATTTTCGCCCGCTTCCCTATCGTTTAAATAATTAATAGATGCGCCAAGATTTACTGTTAAATCGTCTTGTCGTAATTGGTATGATGGTGTTATACCAACTATAAAATTACCGTAATTAAGCGCGTTAGTTGTTGTGTAATTTCTATCAAAACCACCGCCCAAATAATCTATTTTAATTTGCGTAGCTACCTCTTCGCCATTTACAGGTATATCAATCTTTGCTTTGGCTACAAATCTATTTTCGCCCGAACCTTGATCATCAAAAAAGCGTCTAAAAAAGAAACTGCCTGAGTTGATATACGTGTCTTCAAAAGAAATATCACCTCCAAAATGTGCGTTTGAAAAAGTGTGTTCTGGACGCACGCCATCGCCTAGAGCTGCATCGATTTGAGGATTTGGAACACCATACCAATTAAAGCGTTGGTGCTGAAAACCAGCTTCTACCGTCCACGCTAAATCGCGCAATTGCGACGTATAATTGGCATTTAATTTTGTGTTTGAAAAATTATCATCTAACTGCACGCCTTCTATACCACCTCCTGAAGAATGGTGACTAAAATAACCGCCTGCACTTTCGGTTCTACTTATAGCATGATTTAAATAAACTTCTCCTAAAAACGTAGTAAAGGAACCCACGCCTAGTGTGGCATAATTATCAAATAATTTTACAGGTTTTGCTTTTTCTACGGTTGCTGCTTTTCCTTTTGCAGGTGTAAATGTAGAGGCTACAGGAAATGAAAAAATATTGTACTTCACCGCTTTTTTTTGGATAGCCGCATCGGTATCAGTAGATGGTACTTCTTTTACTTTAAAGGCATCTGATATGGATGGCGTATAGGGTTTTACAACATCTATAACACCTGTGTTTATAGTATCATTTTTGCGCTTTTGAGCAAATACAAATGTTGCATTTAATGAAATAAGTAATATTAAAATATATTTGATGTGCTTTCGCATGGACTTAAATTTTAATTTTTTAGTGATGATTGATGATTTCAAATGTTATTACTAATGGTTTCAACTTCTCAACATGATAATACGCTGTTTTCTAATAATGCAACTGAGACTGTATACGTGTTCTATTCCTGTGGCACTATTGATGCATTAGTCTTAGATTCTTCGCGTTTAATTCGGTTTAATTCAGTTTGTGCCTCGTTTATAACATCATTAAACTGACTAAAGTTTTCTATAACACTCTCCAAAATATAAGTGGCTTGGTATGCATCTTTTAAAGCGTAAAAGTTTTTAGCCATAACCACTAATCCTTTTGCGCCATAATATTTATATCCCGAATAATCCTTAGCTAATTTTTGTGCCGATGTATTTGATGCTTGATAATTACCTGCTTTGTTTTTAAAGTAAGCATCATAATACAAGGCTTCTGCAGCTGTTTCGCCCGTGGCTACATTTTGCACATTTCTATAGGCCAATTCTGCTTTAGCGTCATCTCCTGTTTTTATTGCTGAACGTGCTATGATAATATATGCATCACTTTTAATTTTGTTATCTATTCTAGCACTATTTAGCACCTTTTCTGCATAAGCAACCGCATCGTTATAATGCTCTAATTGATAATTAGCTTTCATTAAATTTGATTGTGCAAAAACAACATTTTGTGGAAAATTAGCTTCACGCTCTAAACGTTTTAATAAAGGCATTGCAACATTCCAGTTTTTGCGTTCAAGATGATATTGTGATAACCTAGAAAGTGCTTCTTCTGTAAATTCACTTTGAGATGCTTCAACCACAAATTTGTAATGTGGTGCGGCATTATCCAATAATTCTTTTTTGTAATACAACTGCGCTAAATAAAAGTGCGATTGTAAATTATGGATACCGTTTGGAAAATTATTTAAATAGCTATTAAACTGTGTGATGGCAGCATCTGTATTACCTTCTAAATATTGCTTTTCAGCGGCTTCGTATGATGTATTATCCAAATCTGCATCCGTTACCTCCACATAATCTAGCTGTTTTACCCAAGCCGCATATTCATTAACACGTCCCAAATCAATGTAAATTAATCGTGCAGTAGAGACTGCTTGCACCGCTTCGGGTGTTCCAGGATAATCTCTAGCTACAGTTTTAAATTTAGTTAAAGCCGCTTCGTTTTTACTGGCGTTATAATGTATGAGTCCTTGACGCAATAATGATTTTGGTACAAACGAACTCGTTTTATATTCTGAATTCAGCTGATCATATTTTAACAATGCCTTATCTGTATTATTTGCTTTTACGTAAGAATTACCCAATTCATAAAGCGCATCATCACGTAATTTAGATTTTGGATATGTTTTGACAAACGTTTCAAGAGCAGTTATTTTTTTTGAAGTGTTACCCGCATAACCAATACTAATTGCTTTTTGAAACGATGGATAGTCTGTTTCTACCTCGCTTAATCTTATAGCATTATCGTAAGCTCTAATGGCTTGACTGTAATTACTTGATACAAAGTAACCATCACCCAAACGCAAATACGCATCATTTAATCGCAGCTTATCATCGCTTTGTTTTGCTATAAACTGGTTGAAGTAGTTTGATGCTTCACCGTAATTTTTCAACTTAAAATACGTGTATCCTAAATGGTAATCAATATTTTGCTGCTCTGGTACATTTATACCAATAGCTTGCTGTAAAAACTGTTTAAAACCCACTAATGCATCATCATAATTCGTTAAATTATAATCGGCTTCTGCTTTCCAAAACGTGGCTCTAGCAGTAAAATTCTCATCTATAGATTCAGCTAAAGATTTATCAAAAAGTGCTTCTGCTTCTATGTATTTCGTGTCATTATACAATTCTAAACCTCTATAAAACGCTACTTTTTGATATGCTGCTTTATTTTCAAAACTGTTCTTTTTTTCTAAAAGTGTTAAGGCTTCTTCGTAATTTTTTGATGTGATATAAGAATCAATTAATAAGGTTTCAATGTCTTCTTTATACGCCGTTTTTGGATACTTATCCAAATAGCTAGCCAGTACTTGCGGTACAGATTGGTATGGGTTACCAATTTCGTAACTAATTTTTGCATAATTTAACCAGGCATCTTCCTGAATTTTTAAATCAAAATTCATTTGTGATGCGTTTCTAAATGCATTTAAAGCCTCCTGCTTTTTATATAAATTAATATAACTCTCTCCTAAATGATAATAGGCATTTTGCGCAATGCTATTATTACCACCAATAATTTTATTGAATTCTGAAATGGCACGCTCGTAATCACCTTGCTTATAATACGCATAGCCTAATTGGTAAAAATCGGTGTTATTCCATTTGCCTGTTCTATCACGCTTTCCCTTTTTACCTTTGTAAGCTTGCAAAAAAGGAATAGCCTCAGCATATTGTTCTAAATTAAAATAGCTTTCACCAATAATTTTTGATAATTCTGATACTTCATCAGCATCACTGGTATCTAGTTTTGATTTTGCCAGTGCTATGGCTTTTTCAAATTTTCCTAATTTAAAGTTTAAATCTGCTTGGTAATAGGATAGTTTTTCTTTGTAGCGTTCTTGGTTTTCTACTTGCTCAAAATATTCGTTTGCTCTGTCGTAATCATCACCTTCATAAGCCATAAAACCAATGTAGTATTTGGCTTGTGCACCATATTCTTGAGAATTTTCCACCTTACCCAAATAGGTTTTAGCGTCTTTATATTGTTTGGTTACAAATGCCGTGTACCCGTTATTAAAGTAAAATTTTTGACGCTCTTTTTGAGATAGCGCGTTTTTATCAACTTTGGTATACCATTTTCTGGCATAAGCGTATTTTCCATTTGTAAAATAATAATCTGCTACATCTACAAATGCTGTATTTCGCTTTGTACTCGTAGGATATTCTTCAACAAAATCAGTAATTAATTGATCTGCATTTTGCTGATTTAAACGCACTGCACAATTGGCAATATAATATGCGCATTCACCTTTTAAAGCTTCTTTTACAGTAGATTTTTTAATTTGAGAAAACAGAGATTTAGCCGCTTGATATTGTTGATTATTATACAAACTCAGAGCCTTTTGATACTCTGCCAAACTATTAGTATATACGGCAGATTGCTGTGAAAAAACATGCATTGTAAAACACAATACAAGTAATGAAATACTACACTTAAAATTCATTTAGTATTTGGTTTTGTTTGATGAAATTCAAAGATAAACAAAGGTTTTTGATTCCTGTATTTTCGAGAAACACAAATTTAATTGCTTCCAAAGAAACCATTTTATTTATCGTCTTTATCCATAACGCAACAATCGTGCAAGAATTATAAAATGGGCCATAAAAGTGTAAAAAAGTAATGATATTACAAGAAAATTAAAATTGTTTAGTTATTGAAATAGAATATAGTTCTTTGTACTTTAAACTATAAGCTTTAAACTTGTATTTTGAAACACGTTTTACATGTCTGAAATTATTTTACATCTTAAAGATGCCTCTATTTATCAAGGTGAAAGCCTAGTGCTATCCAACGTTAATGTTGAAATAAATAAAGGTGAATTTGTGTACTTAATTGGTAAAACAGGCACAGGAAAAAGTAGTTTTATGAAAACGCTTTACGGCGATTTACCTTTAAAAGATGGCGAAGGTGCTATTGTGGATTACGATTTAAAAACACTGAAAGAAAAAGACATACCGTTTTTAAGACGAAAACTAGGTGTGGTGTTTCAAGATTTTAAATTACTGATAGATCGCACTATTAACGACAATCTTATTTTTGTTTTAAAAGCTACTGGATGGAAAGAGAAAGATAAAATTAACCAACGTGTTGAAGAGGTATTGACCAAAGTAGGCATGAAAACTAAAGGTTTTAAATTTCCACACGAGCTTTCTGGCGGAGAGCAGCAACGCGTGGCTATTGCACGTGCTTTATTAAACAACCCAGAACTTATTTTAGCAGATGAACCTACGGGGAATCTAGATCCACAAACTAGTGTAGAAGTCATGGAAGTACTTCAAGATATTAATAAAAATGGAAATACCATATTAATGGCTACTCACGATTACGCTCTGCTTTTAAAGTATCCTAGTAAGACTTTAAAATGTGATGAAAACCAGGTGTATGAAGTGGTGCAACGTAAAGGGTAATTATGCTTTCAATACTAATTCCAGTATACAATTACAGGATCTCTAAATTGGTTTTTGAGATTCATAGACAAGCTGTACTTGAGCATATTACTTTTGAAATCTTATATCTAGAAGACGGATCTACTGCTTATGTTAAAGACAACAACTCTAAACTTGAAAATCTCAACCACTGCAGAAGCATTATTTTTAAAAACAATATAGGGAGAACCGCAGCCCGTGATATGCTTGCGCATGAAGCAACATACAATTGGCTCTTATTTTTAGATGCAGATGTTTTTCCCAAAAAAGATACATTTATAAAAGATTATGTAGCTGCAATGCATTTGGGCGCAGAGGCTATTTACGGTGGTTTTGCTTATGAAAACACTGCACCAAAGCTAGAATACATGTTAAGATGGAAATATGGTAGCACTTATGAAGAAGTTGATGCGCAAACCCGAAATCTAAAGCCTTACAGAATTGTAATTTCTGCAAATTTTTTGATACGAAAACAGGTTTTTAATACCATAAATTCTAGAATTATAAGAAAAGGCTACGGATTAGACAATTATTTTGGAGCCCTACTAAAAACTGAAAATATAACAGTAAGCCATATAAATAATGAAGTAATACACCATGGTTTAGACACCAACATAACATACCTTAAAAAAATTGAGGATGCTGTTGCTGAGCTTTTGTGGTTATATTATAATAAACCTGATTTTTATCATGATAATAGCTTACTTAAAACATTCAGCACTTTAAAAAAATATAAGTTAAACATACTCTTTAGTATGTTTTACAAAGCCTTTAATTCAAGTATTAAAAAAAACTTAACAGGTACCACACCAAAAATGTTATTATTACAACTCTATAAGGTATCTTACATGTGTTATAAAGATTTAGCGTAGTTTAAAAATATGCAGTCAAATCCATTTTTCTCAGTAGTTATACCTCTTTATAACAAAGAGGAATTTATTAAAAATACTATACGCAGTGTACTCCAACAATCTTACCCTAATTTTGAGATTATAATTGTAAATGATGGCTGTACTGATAACTGTGTTGCTGTTGTGGAGGAGATGAAGAGCGATTACATTACAATTATTCATCAAAAAAATAAAGGATTATCATCTGCAAGAAATACTGGTATAAAACATGCTAATTACAATTACATTGCCTTTTTAGATGCTGATGATTTATGGCATGAAGATTATTTACATACTATTACCAAGCTTATCGCTCTTGATGCCGCTACTAAAGTTTTCACAACGCAGTCTGCTATTTTAAGACCAAAACAAAACGCTAATCTATCTGCAACGCCTTTTGATAATAAAAGCGTTCTACCAATTTCTAATTATTTCAAATTCAAAAAAAACATATTCTCAAACAGTAGTATTGTTATTGAAAAAAGCGTTTTTGAATCTATAGGCTATTATAACAACACTGTAAATTACGGTGAAGAAGAAGATTTTTTTATAAGATGTTTTAGTAAATATAAACTTGTACATTATAAAGAAGATAAGGTGTATTATTTAAAAGGTATAGAAAACCAATTGACAGCTCCAAACACCAAAAGAGCGCGAATTATTCCCGATTACTCAAAATATATAACTAAAGAAAACACCGCAACACTTAAGCCTTATATTGATTTTATTTATTTTAAACTTCTTGTATTGAGTAAAATGGAACGCAATACAACATTAGTAAAAGAGTATAAATCTAAGATTGAATTTTCAAATTTAACCTTTGTTCAAAAAATTAAATACAGCCTACCAACGCCTATTTTTTATTACTTTAAGATGGTTTATTTAGTGTTATCAAAAACATTCTCCCATTCCTGAATAATCGTATCTTCTGAAAAACGCTCTGAATTGAGAGCCATATTTGCTTTTATTTTTTTGTAGAATTCCTCATTTAATAGCGCGCTAAGTGCTAAAATCAATTCTTGTTTATTTTGATTTTCAACTAATATACCATCTACATTATGTGTAATTATTTCGTTAGGACCACTTTTACAATCAAAAGCAATTAGTGGTGTATGCAACGCAAGACCTTCTAATAAAACCATAGGGAAACCTTCAAACTTACTAGATAACACCAGTGCTTTAGCTTTTTTTATTAAAGGGTAAGGCTGTTCTATAAAGGGCTTTAATTCTATAAGTTCTTTACAACTAGATGTGTTAATTAAATCTTCTAAATTCTTCTTTTCTGGACCATCGCCCAAAATTAGAAGTTTGATATTATGATGAGGCAAATCAGACTGCAAATAACTCTCAATGAGCACATCAAATTGCTTTATTTTGGTTAATCTTCCAACACCTATAATATAATTTTCTGGTATAGTGCTTATTTGAGTTGGTATTGATAACTGAGACGTGTTAACATAGTTATAAATAGCTTTACTAGTAATACTAAGTTCTTGCTTTAGATGATGCTGTATGGCATTACATACTGCAACAAAACTGTGTTGCTTTGCATGCGGAATTCTTGCTAACCAAGGCGTATTTAAAAAAGAAAAATAATAATGTAAATGATAATTATGTACACAGTAAACAACCTTAAGTCTGTTAAAAACAAGCTTAGAAAACACTAATTCTTTTATGTATTTATTGCGTAAACGATGATCGATTATAACATCAAATTCGTGCTGTTTGAAAAAGGTTTTAAATTTAAAAAAGGCTTTAAGTTTCCCATATTTTTCTTTAACCAATCCAAAATTGTACAAGTCGCCACTATAGTTGTACGTTATGTTGTTTTGCATAGACACAATGGTAACAGCATAACCTCTATTACTTAAAGACACCGACATGTTTGCAGCAACCTTTTCTGCACCACCAGAACTTAAACTTGTTACCAATAAACATATTTTTTTACTCATCTTGCGTGTTGAAATAGGTATCAAAATCTATTTTATCAATAACTTTTCTTGTTCTATTTTCAAAAGAGCTACTAAAAATACTTCTTTGAGAATTCATCGTTTTGTGCGCTACTCCAAAAACATGACCAATACTTTCAAATGTATGGTCTGCCATAAATTTTCTATTTGGTTTATAAATAAAATCATCTGGATACTCAAAATACTTTGAGGTCCATAATATAAAAGGAATTTCGAACATGCTTTTTGTTAAAACTTCTTCTGAGCGTCCAAAAAAATCTGTATCATCATAAATATTCTCTCCATGATCAGACACGTATAACAATGCACTTTTTTGATTTTGCACTTCTAACAATCGTATTAACTCTGATACGATATAATCATTATATAACACTGCATTATCATATTCATCATTCATTACATCCTCTTTAGAAACACCCTCATCATGTAATGCAAATCTATTATACGCTTTAGGATATCGTTTATTATAATCAAAATGTGTACCTATTAGCCGAATAAATATGACTTTTTTACCTGCTTTTTTTAGAATTTTTTGATAATCTGGTAATAACACCTCATCTAATACCAATGCATGTTTATCCTTTAAATGATTGTAAAACTTAAACCATTTTGATGATGACGCTATTTTACTAATTGCATTATCATGATAACTAATAGGGCGTTGATTAGACAGCCAGTATGTATCATATCCAGCAGCGTTAAATAATTCTACAATATGTATATTAAACTCATTATTAGTTTCTATGTCTATTGATGTAATTATTTTTGGAACCGATTTTAAAGTAAAAACGTCTGTAGAAATTACATTGTCATATACATAAAGCGCGTTCTTTATAGCATTTAGCTTTGGAGTTGTCTCTCTTTTGTATCCATAAATTTGCATGTGTCTTCTAGCTGTAGATTCTCCAAGAACCACAACTAAAACCTCATTTTTTAAGGTTATATTAATATCTTCTTTCTTAAGGTTATTACTAAATTTAATACTATTCTGTAAATCTATGTAACCGTATGTACCTCTTACCATGTTATGGTATGCATTACTTTCTATAAGTCCAGAAAATTTTAGAATAAAAATGGTTAATACTACACCAACAACACTTATAACATTACGGTGTTTAAAGTGATTTTTGAAGTGTATTTTTCTAATTTTAAAGAAAAAAATAACAAGTATGAGTATAAATAATACAATTGGTAAACTTACGTACGCCGAAGAAAACTCTTTTATTTCATCAGGATTTGATTCCAACAGTAAGTACATGAACGATGAAGAAAAATTTGATGACACTGCCATGTAAGAGGTAGTTTCTATTACTAAATATAAGAGGTATAGCATTAGAAGTGTGTCTTTAAAAAATTGCTTTGTTCTTAGGTCGCTATAAATAAGTAATCCCATAAGTATTACAAAACAAACATCTTCTAGTACATCTTGAATATCAAACAATGCCCAATCTATAAAACAAAGCAAAAACACATATTTAAGCACTAACGGAAAAACTAAAAGTGCTATGGTATTGATATTTTTAAACATTAACCTGCAAGTATTTAGAGTTGTTAAAATACAACGAAACTATTACTACTATTAAGTATAAAAATACGCTAAAAATATAAGCATAAAAAACACCATATATTGCGTAAACATCTATTAAATACAAACTCAATACATAAAACGTAACATATAAAATGGTATCAGAAATTATATAAAGCTTTACCATTTTTTTTGCATGAAATTGATATGCTAAAGAAAAGGCAATAACCTTTAAAAAATCACCTATTAACTGCAAGTAAAAAAACTGCCCAATACTCTCAAATTCTTTGGTTAAAAATAATTGTATGATCACCGTTTTTAAGAAAAGCAACACTATAAAAGTGGCGAGCGTAAAGGGAATTAAATACCCAAAATAAGACTTCATAATCGTATTATACCCAAAAATAGTTTTGTTCTCTGCTAACTTGGGTAATAGATATAAAGTAAACAAAGATGAAAAAAACATCATGTAAAACGATGAAATTTTATGCATTGCTTCCCATAGACCAGCTGTTTCTATATCTAAATTGAAAATTATTTTGTTCCTAATTAAAAAATAAGACACACTAATTAAAATGGCTGAATAGGTAGCCATAGCTATATATGTTCCAACAGATTTAATAACGCCTATTGATGTATGCTTTATATAATCGTAAATATTGCCTAATAAAACCCTAACATCTTTAAAAACTAAACTCGTAAAAAAGCTTAAAGTTGGCACTACAAAAGCAGCTAATAACGCGCCTTTAAGATTAAAGAAAAAGATAAACAAAAAGCTTAGTAAAGCATTTAGAATATTAGTTAGCACAACAAGTTTCGTGTACAGTTTAAAATTTTGTAGACCGTTAACAATAAAAACTACAAGAAAACTTAAAGAAGCTATAGGAAGTAAAACTGCCAGGTACTTGATAACGAAAGACCATTTTTTATCTAATAATACAGTTTCGCTTATATAATTAGAAAAAACAAATAACAATATTCCTATAAAAAGTGATAAGCAAAAACTTAAAGTAATAGCAGACGATACTACCAAACGCAGTTGTTTTTTGTCTGTTTTGCTTTCAGCTACATATTTAACTACTCCACTGCCAAAACCTGTGCCAGTAATACCAAATACACCTTGCAATAAATTTCGCAAATTACCTATAACGGCATATCCACTTGGGCCTAAATAGATGGCACTAACCTTTGAAATAACAAATGATGCCACAATTTTACTAAAAACAACGATGCCGTTGTAAGAAACAACTTTTACAAATGCGTTTTCTAAAAGTTTTTTTAGCACTTATTTAATAGTTTTATCAGACTCTACACCAAAAAGTGAGCTTCCAAAAATAAGTAAGATGACACCATAGTACATTAAATAGCTAACAAAATGTCCTATTACTGCGCCTTTAACTCCGTAAATTTTAATAAAGTAAATACTTGTAGTATATAATATTACTACCAAAAAAGCTTCTGTAATAATATAATGCCAAAACATTTTTTTTGCTAAAAATTGGTATGCAATAATCATTGAAAGCACCTTAACAAAATCACCTAATAGTTGCCATAAAAATAAATCCTCTACAGGTTCAAATTCTTTTGTAAAAACAACCCAAACTATAAATGGTTTTAATAAATATATTAATAACAACCCAAGTGCAAAATATGGTATTACTGATTTGTATAAAGAAAACACCTCTTTTTTAAATGTAGCAATATCTTTTATTTCAGAAAATCTTGGAATAATATATAACCCTAACAAAGAGCTTACTAGCATTAAATAGTATTTAGAAATACGTAACATGGCTTCCCAAAAACCTGCGTCCTTATAGCCAATTGTATCTATAATATGCGAGCGTATTGCCAAAATTACCAAAGGCAGAATAATTGCAGGAAACAATGCCATACCTGTGTACGAGCTCAATTTCTTTATATATGATAAACTCACGTTATTTACACTAATTAAAGGCACTAAGCTCTTTCTATTAGTAATACCTACTAAGGTTATCAAGAAAATAAGCGATTCTGAAATTGCAACTGATATTAAAGCACCATCTAAATTCTTTTGATAAATTAAAAGTAATGCAATACTCAACCCTAAAACTTGACCTATAATGTTAATAATGATAAGGATTTTATACTTAGAAAATCCATTCATTATAGAAAACGAAAACATATTTAAAGCATAAAAAGGTAATACAATTGCAAAAATCTTTATGATGTATATGTAGTTATTATAGGTAGGAAAAATTAATTCGTTAATTGTTTCTGCATTAAAGTAGCAGTAAAAAGACATTACAATTGTGGTTATAAACCCTATGTAGTATGCTGTAGATAGCGTTTTACTTAGCTTTACTAAATCATTCTTAAAATCGTTAACATACTTAACAACACCCTTGTAAAACCCTAAAGTAGCTATAGTTTGGGTTGAAGCTACAAAATTTCTAAGGTTTCCAACTAGTGCTAACCCTTCAGCGCCTATAAATACCGCAATAGCTTTTGATGTAAGAATACCGGCAATTATTCTTGTAAAAACAGCAGCTGTTTTTAAAGATGTTATTTTTACAAGTACTTTACTATTTATATAGCTTATTAAGTTTTTCAAAAGATAAGATTGGTTTCTAAAGCAACCAAAAAACTAATAACCCCTCATAGTTTATTGGTAGTCAAATATACAAAACGTATCTAAAGGTAATTATTGTTCGCTATCTACACGAAAAAGTAAATTACTTTTTTAAAATATTGTATAGATTAATTACCAAAATAGCAACGTTTGTAATTATAATTGGCTTAGAAATGGGGGTTAAAGAAAATCCATAAATTACAAACAGTAAACAACCTAGAGTATTTACAAGCCTTAATTTAAATATAGATTTCATTAAAAAAGAAATTAAAACAGTAGCCATAGCTGCATAGCCTAACCATTCTACTGTTTCAATTCCTAGAAAAGTCATTAAATAGACTTATTACGTTTACGCTCAACTTCTGTCAAGTATATTTTTCTTATGCGTAAGTGGTTGGGTGTTACCTCAACATATTCATCTTTTTGAATATATTCTAGTGCTTCTTCTAAAGAAAATTTAATAGCGGGTACAATTTTAGCTTTATCGTCTGCACCAGATGACCGTACATTACTTAACTTTTTAGTTTTAGTAACATTTACCGTCATATCATCACCACGCGAATTTTCTCCAATAACCTGTCCTTCATAAATATCTTCACCTGGGTCAACAAAAAACTTACCTCTATCTTGTAATTTATCAATTGAATAAGGAATGGCTTGCCCTTTTTCCATTGACACTAAAGATCCGTTTTGGCGCTCAGGAATACCACCTTTTAACGGTTGGTATTCTTTAAAACGGTGCGCCATAATAGCTTCTCCAGCAGTAGCAGTTAATAATTGATTACGCAAACCAATAATTCCTCTTGAAGGAATAATAAATTCACAAACCATACGCTCGCCTTTGGCTTCCATACTTAGCATTTCACCTTTACGCATCGTTACCATTTCAATAGCTTTTCCAGAAACGGTTTCTGGTAAATCAATGGTCATTTCTTCAACAGGCTCACATTTTACACCATCAATAGTTTTTATAATTACTTGGGGCTGCCCTATTTGTAACTCATAACCTTCGCGACGCATCGTTTCAATTAAAACCGATAAGTGTAATACACCACGACCAAAAACCATAAACTTATCTGCACTATCGGTTTCTTCAACTTTAAGCGCTAAATTCTTTTCTAATTCTTTGGTTAATCTATCTTTAATGTGTCTAGAGGTTACATACTTACCATCTTTACCAAAGAAAGGCGAATCGTTAATAGTAAATAACATACTCATCGTTGGCTCATCAATTGCAATGGTTTTTAAACCTTCAGGAGTTTCCCAATCGGCAACAGTATCACCAATTTCAAAACCTTCTAAACCAACAATAGCACAAATATCTCCAGTTTGTACACTTTCAACTTTCTTTCTCCCTAAACCTTCAAATGTATGTAATTCTTTAATTTTAGATTTCACAATACTTGCATCTCTTTTCACTAAAGAAATGTTTTGACCAACTTTCAATTCCCCACGCGTTAATCGCCCAATAGCAATTCTTCCAGTAAAAGAAGAAAAATCTAAAGATGTAATTAACATTTGCGTAGTGCCCGCTTCAATCTTTGGCGCAGGTATATGTTCTATAACCATATCAAGCAGTGGCTCAATATTCTCTGTTTCATTTTGCCAGTCGTCGCTCATCCAGTTGTTCTTAGCAGAGCCATATACTGTTGGAAAATCTAATTGCCACTCCTCAGCACCTAATTCAAACATTAAATCAAATACCTTTTCATGTACCTCATCTGGTGTACAATTTTCCTTGTCAACTTTATTTACAACCACACACGGTTTCAAACCTAAATCAATAGCTTTTTGCAATACAAAACGCGTTTGCGGCATTGGCCCTTCAAAAGCATCCACCAACAACAACACACCATCAGCCATATTTAAAACACGCTCTACCTCTCCACCAAAATCGGCGTGACCAGGCGTATCTATAATATTAATTTTGGTATCTTTATAAATTACAGAAACATTTTTAGACGTAATTGTAATACCTCTTTCGCGCTCTAAATCGTTGTTATCTAGAATTAAATCACCCGTATTTTCATTTTCACGAAATAGTTGGCAATGGTACATAATTTTATCAACCAATGTAGTTTTACCATGATCTACGTGAGCAATTATCGCAATGTTCTTTATGTTGTTCATACTGAATCCTTTATTTAAGCGTGCAAAGGTACTAGATATTTTAACATTTAATGCAAAAATTAGTTAATTAAATGTTATAAGTACAGTATCAAAAAACTATTTCGCAATTCTTTTCGTATTACTAGTAAACCCAAATGTTTTAAAACCATGAATACCATATCAAATTATTCAAAATACACACCTTACCTCTATTTTATTGCAGTAACTGCCTGCCTATTTACAAGCTATAACCAATCGCAAGGTGTTGTGGCCTACCCAATATTGTTATTTGGCATCCCGTTTTTATGGCAAATTATAAAACCTAACAAAAAACTAAATTTCACATTAGGCATCACATTTGTTTGCCTATCATCCTACCTTATTTTAGCCTTTTTGTCAGATGTTTTACACATCATACCACTATCTCACCCCATAAAACAACTTACTATGTACGGTGGCATCTTCATATTCATAAGCTTAGTCATGGCACTGTGGATTATTAGAAACTCATTACACAAAAGTCTTTAAAATTTTTGGGCGTTACCACGCTAAGGCGTGGTCAGGCTTTCCGTTGCAAGTCCTCGCACCTCCTGCGTCGGGCTGTGGGCTTTACACTGCAATCCTTAACGCACGTGCCTGCTAGCAACGGTGCAATTCCAAAATTAAGCACCATCAAATCACATCATTTCCTTAACTTTACGCTTTAAATGTAAACACATGCAACTAAGCGATATTCCTAAGTTAAAACACACCAACTCAAATAATTTCTTTTTACTATGCGGCCCATGCGCTATTGAAGGCGAAGATATGGCACTACGCATAGCCGAAAAAGTAATTACAATAACCAACAAATTACAAATACCCTATATATTTAAAGGCAGTTTTAAAAAAGCCAACCGTAGCAGAATAGACAGTTTTACTGGTATTGGCGACGAAAAAGCTTTAAAAATTCTACAAAAAGTTTCACAAACGTTTGATGTACCAACAGTAACCGACATTCATGAAGTAGCCGATGCTAAAAAGGCCGCAGCATACGTTGATGTATTACAAATACCAGCATTTTTAGTACGCCAAACCGATTTGGTAGTTGCCGCTGCCAAAACAGGCAAAGTGGTAAATTTAAAAAAAGGGCAATTTATGAGTCCCGAAGCCATGAAACACGCCGTACAAAAAGTAAAAGATGCAGGAAGCGATAAAGCGTGGATAACCGATAGAGGCACCATGTTTGGCTACCAAGATATGGTTGTAGATTTTCGTGGCATTCCAACCATGCGCCAGTTTGCACCAACCGTTTTAGACGTTACACACTCCTTACAACAACCTAACCAATCTGCTGGTGTTACTGGTGGGCGCCCAGATATGATAGAAACCATTGCAAGAGCAGGCATTGTAAACCATGTTGATGGCTTATTTATAGAAACACATTTTAATCCTGCAAACGCCAAAAGCGACGGCGCAAACATGTTGCATTTAGATAATCTAGAAGGGTTATTAACACGTTTGGTTGCTATTAGAAAAACAATTACTAGTTTGTAACCAACTTTAAAGTGTTCCAATTATGAAAAAATCAAGGCGAAGCTTTCTACAAAACATAGCGTTAGCACCTCTTGTTTTAGGTACTGGCAAACTCATGGCTTTCACCAATCCACAACAGCCTATTACAAAAAGTAGGGTGCAATATAGTGTAAATGCATACTCATTTAACACCATGCTTAGAAGTGGCGAAATGACATTTTTTGACATGATGGAATTTGCTGCAGATATTGGTTTAGATGCTGTAGACCTAACAGGGTATTACTTCGCCTCTTATCCACAAAAACCAGATAATAAAACGCTTTTCGCACTAAAACGAAAAGCCTTAGAACTGGGGCTAGACATTGCATGGACAGGTGTTAGAAATAATTTTGTAACCCAAAATGTAGCCCAAAGAAATACAGACAAAGCGCTTATTAAAGATTGGCTAGAAGTGTCCTCTAAACTTGGCGCTCCTATTATGCGTGTGTTTACAGGTAAATATAAAAATAAAGACATCTCTAAAGACACCATAAAAGAGTGGCTTGTTAATGAGTATAAAACTTGCGCACAGTACGGTGCCGAAAATGGCGTTATTGTTGGTTTGCAAAACCATGATGAATTTTTATTTACCAGCAACGAGGTTATTGATATATTAAAACGTGTAAATTCTGATTGGTTTGGGTTAATATTAGACTGTGGTAGTTTACCCTCAGATAATCCTTATGCCGAAATTGAACAACTTGCACCTTACGCCAACTATTATTTTGTAAAAGAGCATGTAAAAACAAAAGACAGCACCAAAGTACCTGCCGACATTACCCGTATAGCAACAATTATTAAAAACCAAAACTACAGAGGCTATGTATCTTTTGAGAGTCTTGCAGAGGGCGATACCAAAGCCATTTTAAAAGACATGTTGCATACATTTCAATCGGCTATATAATTCCAAAATAATTTAGAATGGTTATTAAATACACTAGTTTGTGCTATAAATGTATAAATACTATGCAATTATTGGTATTTTAGAAATGTATTTAAGCAACAGGTTACAATGGAAAACAATAAAAGAGGCGGAGACGCGCCAATACAATGCGAATTAGAGGCTAACAAAAATTACGCATGGTGCACTTGCGGGCATAGCGACGATCAACCATTTTGTAATGGATCGCACAGAGCCGCAAAAGCAACACCTTCTATGGTATTTAATGTTGATGAAGACAAAGCTGCTTGGTTGTGTACCTGTAAACAAACCAAAAACCCGCCTTATTGCGATGGCTCGCACAATTAAAATTTTAGCTACTTGTTATAAAACGATTTACCTTTTTGCTTTTTAGCTTCTTCTAAAATAGCAATACATACATCGTCATCAATATCTTCTACTGAGGTGTAACGTAACGACTTTACCACTTTACGATTTTCGCTAACAAGATATTTTTCAAATTTATCGAGGTAAGCAGAATGCCAAAACCCAACATCTACAAACTGTTTTTTATGGTTAGCGTTTAAATAACACATTGGTGTTTCTCCAATGTAGTAACACGGTATTCGCCATTTATATTTTAATACTGCATCAGGAACCGTATGCGCAATTAGTACTTGAATATGCATTAAAATAGAACGATAAGGTTCTGGTTGATTTAAGATATATGCTTCTGCTGGATGCATTGACTTATTTTGATTTTTATAAAATTAATAAAATTTTATTCAGCTCAATTGAAAAATTTTTATTTACTTTGTATTTCAAAGTACTTTTATATGGAATCAAAAGATTATCTAAAAGACATTAGCGAGATTAAAAATATGATGCATAAATCCTCTCGCTTTATATCATTAAGCGGGTTGTCTGGAATTTTAGCGGGGATTTATGCTTTAATTGGTGCAGCTTTAGTGTATTGGTTGGTAATGACTTATAGTAACGGCGTTTTAATGTTAGATGGTTGGGTGTACCAAACGTGCCTACTTATTTTAGCAATAGTAGCAACCTTAAGCATTATTACTGGCATTTTATTAACCACAAAAAAAGCAAAAAGACACAAAGCAAAAATATGGGATGCTACATCTAGACGTTTGGTTTTAAATTTTTTAATTCCGCTAGTAGTTGGCGGTCTTTACATACTAATCATTTTAAGTCAAGGTAAATATGGGCAATCTGGAGGACTAATGTTAATTTTTTACGGATTGGCTTTAGTAAATGCCTCAAAATATAGTATTGGCGATATTCAATATTTAGGCTATATACAAATTGTATTAGGTTTACTTGGTGCTTGGAAACCAGGTTTCGGCTTTTGGCTTTGGGTATTAGGTTTCGGATTTATGCATATTGTATACGGCGCATGGATGCATTTTAAGTATGATGTTAAAAAGTAAGCAGTGATCTGTCGCAGTAATCAGTAACTTTGTATAAAAAAGATTCCTGCCTTCGCAGGAAATGATATGAGTATCATAAACAATATAAATAAAGCATTCGATCATCGTATTAGACTGGGCATCATGTCTATTCTAATGGTAAACGAGTACGCAGATTTTAATATGCTAAAAGAGCTTTTGGGTGCCACCGACGGTAATTTGGCAAGCCACACCAAAGCCTTAGAAAAAGCTGAATATATAACTGTAGAAAAACAATTTATAGGCCGAAAACCAAACACCCGCTACGCTACCACAAAACTTGGTCGCGCTGAATTTAAAAAACATATTAACGCTTTAGAAAAATTAATTAGCAAACAATAAACTCTCACCTCACTGTAACAAGCTAAACGCTAGTTGGGGTGTAAAATAGAAACAAAATTTTTTTATCTTTTTACTTTGAATTACAAAGTACTTTAAAACTATAATTATGAAACAAGCATCTCACAAAATGAAAAGTAAATTCCACTACTGGCGAAATCACTTTGAGGGTAATAAAAATCAATTTGATCACATCAACTGGAAACTACAAGAAAAATTAACCTTAAAGGAAACCAGTATTATTAAAAGCTCCATACAACAATTTCAAAAAGGGGAAAATTCAGAAGGCAAACACCTCATTCAATTTGCTAAAAAATATGGCGATGCAACATACCTAGAAACAATAAAATTATTTATCAAAGAAGAACAAAAACATGCTCTAGTTCTTGGTAAGTTTATGAAAACACAAGGGATAGAAAAAATTAAAGCCCATTGGATAGATAATGTTTTTAGGGGTTTAAGAAAACTAACATCACTTGAAAACTCTATTATTGTACTTATAACTGCCGAAATAATAGCCGCAGTATACTACATCGCTTTAAGAGAATGTACTACTTCAAACACTTTAAAGCGTATATGCAATCAAATTCTGCTAGATGAGTTTATGCATATTAATTTTCAATCGTTTACGCTACAGCAGTTCTACAACAACAAATCGTGGCTTGGTAAAATATACATCAGATTGTTTCATAGAATTTTAATGACAGGAACAACCGTGGTAGTTTGGGTATATCATAAATCTGTACTTCGTAGCGGCGGCTTTTCATTTTATCAATTTTACCATGCTGTATATAACGAATATTTAAGGTCTGAAAACATTATAAAAAAAGAAAAGAACTTAAACCTAGACACTACAACTCATTTAATACAACTATAAATTTACCTATAAACTACACACATGGATACACAGCAACACACACCACAGTTCAACAAATTTGCACATTGGCTTAAGACATCAATTACAGCACGAATGCTTATGGTTGGTTTTTTAGTTATTATATTATTAATTCCACTATCGTTTATAAGTAGCTTAATAAACGAGCGTGCTTTTAGGCAACAAGATGTGGTTAACGAAATTAACCAGAAATGGGGCAAAAATGTTTTGGTTTATGGGCCTATATTAAAACTGCCCTATAAAACCTATACGGAAACAAAAACCTATAACGAAAAAACAAAAACCTACTTTAAAGAAACCCAAACCCACATTAAATATGCTTACATTTTCCCTGAGCAACTAAAGGCTCAAGTAGATGTAAACTCAAAAACTCTTAAACGTGGTAATTTTGAATCGGCTGTTTTTACAACGCAAATGGATTTTGCTGGACACTACATCCCTATTAATTTAACTGCTAAAGGTGTTAAACACGAAGATATCGTTTGGGATAAAGCTACCGTGATAATTAAAACCTCTAATTTAAAAGGGATTAAAAGCGAAATTCAAATAAAGCTACAGGACAAAGCCTATAATTTTGAAACTAATTTTAACAAAAACAGCACTAACAATCTCGATATTTTAGAATCTAATTTCATTCAAAACACCGAGACATTCAAATCAAAAAATACAAATTTCAACTTTTCAATAACCTTTAACGGTAGCCGTAAAGTAGAACTTATTCCTATTGGTAAAACAACCACAATGCACATGACTTCTAATTGGGCAGACCCAAGTTTTATGGGTAATTATTTACCCAATGATGAAACCAAACATATTTCTAAAGATGGTTTTAAAGCCGATTGGAAGGTATTGCACATTAATCGTGCATTTTCTCAACAACATCTTAAAAGTATTCCTAATTTAAATCAATTTGCATTTGGCACAACTTTTATGGTTATGGTAGACGAGTATCAAAAAAGTGAACGTTCAGCAAAATATGGTTTCCTCGTTATCGGCTTAACCTTTTTGATATTCTTCCTTATTCAAACCTTAAGTAAAATAAATATACATCCTTTTCAATATTTAATGATTGGGCTAGCACTTACTATGTTTTACACCTTATTAGTATCTATATCAGAGCATAGCAACTTTTTAAGAGCCTACATCACAGCAGGAATATCAGTAATTATTCTCATTACATTATACTCAAAATCAATATTAAAAACATTTAAGTTTCCTTTGTTTATCGGGGCATCATTAAGCGCCTTATACGCCTTTATCTATGTAATTATTCAACTAGAAAATTATGCGCTACTTGTGGGCAGTATTGGTTTATTCCTCATACTCGCTACCGTTATGTTTGTATCTCGAAAAATAGATTGGCACAACGGTTAATTGCATTATTGATTGTTTTGTTGGAGGACACCTATGAAAAATTTAATAATAACAAGTAAAGCCATTGCCATTATAAGCTTTACAATTGGCACAATACTATTTGCCTTACAACTATACAATGCTACATCACGTGTACTAGTATATCCAGGAATACTATTTATAACTATAGCGTTTATAGTAAACACCATAACATGTATAGCACTTGTTTTTACAATGTTTATGGGTAACACTAATAAAACCGAAATTGTAAAAACCATTGGTATCGTGTTACTAAATATTCCAATTACAATAATGTACTTCTATATACTAATTGAATTTATATGAAACTTAAACTCAACTCAACATACGCCATACTAACACTGTTTTTAGTTACCATAGAAACACTTATAGCTTTATTTTTAAAAACCGGTTTTATAAGGCACACCGTTGGTGATTTTCTGGTAGTAATTTTAATCTACAGCTTTTTCAAAATTTTTATTGAAGGCTATCATTTTAAAATTGCTGTATTGGTTTTAGCATTCGCTTTTAGTTTAGAATTCTTGCAGCTTACCAACTACTTAACGCTATTTAATTTACAAGACAATTATATCGCAAAATTAATTTTAGGTTGCACATTTCATGGTTCAGATTTGGTGGCCTACACCCTTGGTATTATAACTACTTTAATTATAGAAACCAGACCTGTTAGGTTTTTAAAACCTGACAGGTCTTACTAAAATAAAACTATGGACACCATAAAACACCTCTTTTTGTCCCAATTCAAAACGTTTGTATTAGTAAGCGTTTCTATGCTATTTAGCATTATTTTATTAATGATTAGAATGCATTTAACACACTCGTTTTTCTACTTGTTTTTAGTATGGAATTTATTTCTAGCAGCCATTCCCTTTGCCATAACCACCTATTTGCTAAGTTTCTCCAAACCAAATGTGTGGTGGTTAGTACTTTGTTTTGGGATTTGGCTGCTTTTTTTACCCAATGCACCTTACATTATTACAGATTTGTTGCATTTAAAAATGGGTAACACCTCACTTTTATGGCTAGATGTTTTAGTAGTACTATCTTTTGCTAGTAGTGGTTTATTACTATTCTTCTTATCGGTTTTGGATATGAAACACATCCTAAAGCAGTACTTAAGTACCTTTAAAATTAAATATTTAATTTTTAGCTTGTTTTTTTTAAATGGTTTTGGCGTGTACCTTGGGCGGTTTTTACGTTACAATTCTTGGGAAGTATTAAGTAATCCAAAATATGTATTCGAAGGTATTTGTGATATTGTAACGCAACCATTTTATAACCAAGAGGCTTGGTTGTTTACGTTAATTTTTGGAGCTTTTTTAGGTATAGGGTTTTGGGTGTTTCGTAATTTGTATGCGCAACAACCAACTTAATTTCACAAAAACTAAAGCGAAGTTTAGTTTTTTACTGATTTATAATGATTTATAGCCAAACCAGTTTAGTCTACGCGCTCTACTTCACTTTCTGACTTTAAAACATAGTCGCCATCTTCTTGTTTTATGTATAGTGCTTTGTTTCCAGACTCACCGTTTCTAACCACAACGCTACCTTTTATGGTTTTGGTTACTTTTTTTGTGTAGGTTTCTTCTACTTTTCCTGTTGCAGTACCGTTTCCCCAAGTCCATTTTACTTTTGTTCCTTTCTTAATCATGTGTTTTTGTTTTGAGAACATTACTTAATTAATGCAAATTTGTCTTTTTTTTGGCTAAAATTGCATGTGGTATAGCTTTTGAGTTATTATTTTCAGTAATTTTGCAATCCTTTGCCTGTTTTTGGATGGGTTTAGGATTTTGCGTTAGGGATTGCAGCGGCATCCTTTTGTTTAAAGTATTACTGCCTTAGCAGCAATACTTTAAACAAAAGATATAGCGGAAAGCCCGACGCACTTTTGCCATTAAAAGCAAAAGTGGGTAACGCCCAACTTAAAATTATCGTTGAGCTCCCGAAACAAGTTCGGGATTAATTCGATTACGGTACGCCAAATAGCGTACCTATCTCATTGAAGGGGTCGACTGGTTTTGACAGCGAGATTAATTGAACGGTAAGCACGTCGTGTAATGGCATTGAAACACGTTAAAGGCTAGACCAAATTTTAAACGGCGAGAATAACTACGCTTTAGCTGCATAATTCGAATTATAGTAGAATTAGCCTAGGCTCACAAGGTGAGCAAGCTTTATGTCTCCAGAAAGCCTTGATTGACGGCGTTCTATTTTGAGGCATCGTAAATGTCGATATAGAAAAGGTGGTGCTTTGTCGCCTTTTTGAAACTTAAGAAGCTAAGTTGTAAGTGGGTTGTTTGTAACCAGCTTATAATCGAAAAACCAAGAACAAAATAAACGTGTAGAAAGCTCTTTGGTTACTTGTTTGGACGAGAGTTCGATTCTCTCCGACTCCACAACACTCACAACTGCGTTGTGACTTAGAATATGAAAACCCAACAAGCTTTCTTGTATGGGTTTTTGTGTTTTTAAGGTTGTCTTTTTAAAATTATTAAATATTCTGGTACTGCATTTAGGAATAATGGGTTGGTATAAATTTAAATTTTGAAGCCGCAATTAGATTGCTAAAGTTAGCGATGTTGTTTTAAATAACATATTTATGGTGCGAATAAGTTTCTTGTTTCAAAATGTTATTTTTTTATTAAAAATTAACTTAACTGTTAATCCAATAGTTAAATTTGATAAAAAACTATCATGACTAATTCAAAAACCCTCATCACTTTATTGATGTTATTTTGCCTTACGTTTAGTGTAAGTGCCCAAAAAACTTCAGAAACCAAAAAAGATTCAACCCTAACTGGCCTAAAATTTAGAAGTATTGGTCCTGCTTTTATGTCGGGGCGTATTGCTGATATAGCGATTGACCCCAACAACCACAATATTTGGTATGTGGCTGTGGGTTCTGGCGGTGTTTGGAAAACCGAAAATTCTGGAACTACATGGATACCACTAACCGATAAAGAAGCGTTTTACGCTACAGGATGTATAACCTTAGATCCTAACAACCCTAGTGTAATATGGGTTGGTACTGGAGAAAACGTTGGCGGCAGACATATTGGTATTGGCCACGGCATTTACGCAAGTTACGATGGTGGCAAAACTTGGGAAAATAAAGGCTTAAAAAAGTCTGAACATATTTCTAAAATTATAGTTAATCCTAAAAACTCTAATGAAATTTGGGTGGCTGCTCAAGGCCCATTATGGAGCTCTGGTGGTGAACGCGGTTTATACAAAACTACAGATGGTGGTGCTACTTGGAAACTGGTGCTAAGTGATAACGAATGGACTGGTGTTACAGATATAGTAATGGATCCAAGAGATGAAACTGTACTTTATGCTGCAACATGGCAACGCCATAGAAATGTAGCTGCTTATATGGGTGGCGGCCCTGGTACTGCTATTTACAAAAGTACTGACAGTGGTGAAACGTGGGATAAATTAAAAACAGGATTACCTAAAGGTGATATGGGTAAAATAGGTTTAGCTATTTCGCCTATTAACCCAGATGTAATTTATGCTGCAATAGAATTGGAGAGACGTACTGGTGGCATATATAGATCAGACAATCAAGGAGGAAGCTGGACAAAAATGTCTGATATGGTTTCTAGTGGTACAGGACCACACTATTACCAAGAACTTATAGCGTCGCCTTTTGTATTTGATAAAATATACTTGATGGATGTTCGTGCCAAAATTTCTGAAGACGGTGGTAAAACATTTTACACAATGAATGAAACAGATAAACATTCTGACAATCATTCTTTAACATTCAAACCCAACGACCCAAATTATTTACTAATTGGAACAGATGGCGGGATTTACGAATCTTTCGATAATACTAAAACATGGAAGTTTGTAAATAACCTACCATTAACACAGTTCTATAAATTAGCTGTAGATGATGCAGCACCGTTTTATAATATTTATGGCGGAACGCAGGACAATAACTCCCAAGGCGGCCCGTCTAGAACCTTTAGAACTAAAGGAATTACAAACGCTGATTGGTTTGTACTTTTAGGTGGCGATGGCCATCAACCTGCTACTGAGCCTGGTAACCCCAATATTGTATATGCGCAATCGCAGCAAGGGTATTTAAATAGAATAGATAGAACTACTGGTGAAGCAGTATTTATTAAACCGCAAGAAGGTATAGATGAACCCTATGAACGTAACAATTGGGACTCGCCTATTTTAGTGAGCAACCATAACCCGAAGCGCCTTTACTTTGGCACACAACGTGTTTGGAAATCTGAAGACAGAGGGGATAGTTGGACGCCTATTTCGAAAGATTTGACTAAAAACGAAGAACGCCTAACACTACCCATAATGGGCAAACAACAAAGTTGGGATGCCGCTTGGGATGTGTATGCAATGTCTACCTATAACACGATTACATCTTTAGCAGAATCGCCTCTTGATGAAAACATATTGTATGCTGGTACTGATGATGGTATTATACAATACACGAAAAACGGTGGAGGTTCATGGACAAAATTAATGGTTAGTAGTTTGCCTAATGTTCCTGCTTCTGCATTTGTAAATGATATTAAAGCCGATTTACATGATGTAAATACAGCCTATGTGGTTTTAGACAATCATAAGTTTGGAGATTACAAACCATACTTACTAAAAAGTACTAATGGTGGCAAATCTTGGAAATCTATTACAAACGGTATTCCAAAAAACACTATGGTTTGGCGCATTGTACAAGATCATATTGATCCAAATTTATTGTTTCTAGCTACGGAATATGGTATTTATGTAAGTTTGAATCAAGGTGAAAAATGGACTAAGTTTTCTGAAGGTTTGCCTACCATTTCATTTAGAGATTTGGCGATTCAAAAAAGAGAAAACGATTTGGTAGCAGCTTCATTTGGACGCGGTTTTTATGTTTTAGATGATTATAGTCCGTTAAGAAACATAAGCCCTAACAATCTATCCAAACCAGTATTATTTAAACCAAAAAAAGCTTTACAATACAAGCCTATAAGAGGTGGTACGTCTAGCCAAGGAGGTTCGTTTTTTACAGCAAAAAACCCAGATTATGGTGCTATTTTTACCTATTATTTACCTGAAAATTTTGAAAGCCTAAAAACGAAACGTCAAAAATCAGAAAAAAGCTTAAAAAAGAATAATGAAAATATTCCGTTTCCAGGATGGGATGCTTTAGATGATGAATTAAGTGAAGAAGGTGCTACTATTATTCTTGTGGTAAGAGATAGCAACGATAACTTTGTAACAAAACTCAATGCACCTTATAAAAAAGGATTCAACCGTGTGTCTTGGAATTTGAAAAAACCTAACTGGGCAACACTTAATGTAAATACTATAAATACTAACCCTTCTGATAATTATTACAACACGTTTGCCAACGAGGGTATTTATAATGTAACTATGTTTTCAAACATAAATGGTAAAGTTAAACCCTTGCATGAGTCACAAACTTTTAAAGTAGAAAGAATTAGAACCAATGTTCTTGACAACCCTATGGCAAGTAATATTGAAACATTTACAGAAGATTTTAAAGTTTTTAAAGCTGAATTTGATTTGAAAATAAACGAATTTAACACTGCTGTAAAAAAGCTAGAAGCTTACAATACTGCATTAGTTTATGCTAAAACTAACCCTGGAATTATAGAAGCAACAATTAGCAGTTTAAAAGAGGACGCACAAGCACTTAAACAACAACTTTATGGAAATGCGGCTAAGAAAGAAATTATAGAAAAAGATGTAAAATCTATAGCGTCTCGATTATCTATTTCTGGTCGTGGTTTTAATACCACTTATGGCCCTACCAAAACACAAATAAAGAGTTTAGAAATGGCACAAACGCTTTTTAATAGAGTTAAGCCTAAGCTTATCAAATTTACAGATGTGGATATTCCAAACCTTGAGAAAACACTTTTAAAAGCGGGAGTTCCTGTTATTTTAGATTAAAATCCATCTGATTCAAAAAAATCTCAACTCCTCGCAGAGTTGAGATTTTTTATTTGTTTTTAAGCAGTAGCTTATTCTACACACTTTAATTTATCCATAAAAAACTCCTTATACGTCACATTCAAAATTTCCCAAGTACCTTTTGTACCTCTAAGTATAATAGATTTTATAGGTGCGCTTTTTAAACTTGATATTTTAGAAGCGTTAAGTACAGCTTTGAATAGAAAATCACCACATTCAATATCCCAAGAATGATAAAACGAAACTACTTTACCATTTTCTAAAGTTACTTTAACACTAGAGCGTTGGTTTGGTAAGTAGCTCGCACAACCTAAATCTTTAGATAAATTAAAAAATACGTTTTTCTTCATACCTTGTTTATAAAGCTCAACGGTTAGGTTATTACCTATTTCATATTCATCAGTTCGTATCGTCGTAATGTTATAGAACCTATCATATTCGTTGATTTGGTATTGACAACTATCTCTATATTTAAGTCTTTCTTTTAGTTTTATAGCTTTTTGTTCTAATACTTGATTTTTACTTGCTTCTGTGTTTGAACCAACTGCTTCCACTCTAGCGTTGGTATTTTTTTCCTTTTTAGCTTTAAGAGCTTCAAGTTCTTGTCTAGCTAATGCTAATTCTCGCTCAAGTGCTAGCTGTTGTTTTGCTTGTACATTTGCTATAGAATCTAGTATTCTTTTTGCAATAGTAGCCTCTTGTTTTTGTTTTGCGGCTAAAGCATCTAAACGCTTTTTCTCCAGTACACGTTGGCGCGCTAATTCTTTTGCTCCAGCAGCCTTTGCTTCAGCTATAGAATCTTGTTTACGTTTTGCAGCTAAGGCGTCTAAACGTTTTTTCTCTAACACACGTTGGCGTGCTAATTCTTTTGCTCCAGCAGCCTTTGCTTCAGCTATCGAGTCTTGTATACGTTTTGCAGCTAAGGCGTCTAAACGTTTTTTCTCTAACACACGTTGGCGTGCTAATTCTTTTGCTCCAGCAGCTTTTGCTTCAGCTATCGAATCTTGTTTACGTTTTGCGGCTAAAGCATCCAAACGTTTTTTCTCTAATACGCGTTGGCGGGCTAATTCTTTTACACCAGCAGCTTTTGCTTCAGCTATAGCATCTTGTTTACGTTTTGCAGCTAATGCGTCTAAACGTTTTTTCTCTAATACACGTTGGCGGGCTAGTTCTTTTGCTCCAGCAGCCTTTGCTTCAGCTATCGAGTCTTGCTTACGTTTAGCAGCTAAAGCATCTAAGCGTTTTTTCTCTAATACGCGTTGGCGTGCTAATTCTTTTACCCCAGCAGCTTTTGCGTCAGCTATCGAGTCTTGTTTACGTTTTGCAGCTAAGGCATCTAAGCGTTTTTTCTCTAATACACGTTGGCGGGCTAGTTCTTTTGCTCCAGCAGCTTTTGCTTCAACTATAGCATCTTGCTTACGTTTTGCAGCTAAAGCATCTAAACGTTTTTTCTCCAGTACACGTTGGCGTGCTAGTTCTTTTGCTCCAGCAGCTTTTGCTTCAACTATAGCATCTTGAATTTGTTTATCTTTTAGTTCCTTTACCTTTTGTATCTCTATAGTTTTCTGCGGTTTAGAATTTTCGGTTCCTGTAGCAGAATCCTGTTTATCGTTTTCTTTTCCTTTAACTATATTTTTAATTTTCTGCTTTCTATTCTCTTCTTCTTCGGTTAATTTATCAAATTCACGCTCTTCAAAATCATAAAACAAATCCATCATATCCTCAGTTATCTCCAAGTATTCGTCACCTACATAACCTAATGTTTCTTCATATTTAATCTTATAAGTGTTTTGTCCAGAATACTCCAAGACTATACATTTTTGATTTTGTTTAAATTGTAATAGCGTTTGAGAATTAACAGATATACTTTTACGTATGCTTCCGTTTTGTACGAACTTTGTTTTCACGATTTCCTCTTGAGAAAAGGAATGCGTAGAAACTACGGATACTAAGAATAGTAATATAAAATGTTTCACTTTTTAAATTTGGGGTTTAATTATTATAAAAAACATTATTAACAAATGTAAATTACAAAAGTTAAAATAAAAAGGTTTCAATTATAATACCAAAAAAAAGCTATAAACCACTTTTTTAAGGTGACAAATAGCTTTTTTCTATCAAAAAATAGGAAAATTAGTCTTGTTCTAAAACTATTTTCTTATAGACTTTATGATGGCTAGCGCATTTTTTACATCTTGCTCTAACTTAGCGTAATCTTTATTTGCAATGATTTCTTTTGAAATTAACTTAGATCCCATTCCTACGCAGGTAACTCCAGCATCAAACCACCCTTTTAAATTTTCCTCGGTTGGAGAAACACCACCAGTTGGCATAATTGAAGTCCATGGTTGAGGACCTTTAACGCCTTTTACAAATTGAGGACCGTAAATATCACCAGGAAACAATTTAACAATTTCGCATCCTAATTCTTCAGCTCTTGTAATTTCAGTTAAGGTACCACAACCTGGAGACCATAGTATTTTTTTACGGTTACAGGCTATAGCGATATCCTCTCTAAGCACAGGAGTAACCACAAAATTTGCACCTATTGACATGAATAAAGAAGCTTGTCCTGCATCGGTTACAGATCCTACGCCCATTATCATACCAGGCAACTCTGCTACGGCATATTTAGTTAATTCACCAAAAACTTCGTGAGCAAAATCACCACGTGCAGTAAACTCCATTAATCTTGCACCACCGTCATAACAGGCTTTTAACACCTTTTTACTTAATTCTATATCTTGACTGAAAAACAAAGGAATCATCCCCGTTTCTTTCATTGCTGCTGCAACTTCTAATCTTGAAAATTGTGCCATTTTTATTTTAAATGTTTAAGAGTTTATTGTTTAACCATTACACCGAATAAACGATAGAACAATTAAACGTATAAATTTTTGTTTATCTAGCTACACGCCCTGAAGCGTCACCACCCATTAATTTTTCTACCTCGGCTACTGTTACTAAATTCGCATCACCTTTAATAGTATGCTTTAAACAAGATGCAGCTACTGCAAAATCTAATGCATTTTGATCATCTTCTGGGTACTTTAACAATCCGTAGATTAAGCCACCCATAAAAGAATCGCCGCCGCCAACACGATCTACTATATCAGTAATTTGATATTGACGTGTTTGGAATAATTTTTTTCCGTCGTATAATACGCCTGCCCATGTGTTGTGGGATGCAGAAATAGATCCTCTTAATGTAGTAATTACTTTTTTCGCTCTAGGGAATTTTTTCATCATTTGTTCACAAACTGATAAAAAGGCTTCAGCTTTTACATTATGACCTTCAGTTTGTACACTTATACCTTCTGGCTTAATACCAAACTGCATTTCAGCATCTTCTTCATTACCTAAAACTATATCACAATACGACGTTAACTCTGTCATTACAGTTTCCCTGTGCGCATCATCACAGTATGTCCAAAGTTTTGCACGGTAATTTAAATCTGTAGAAATTGTTAATCCTAACTTACTTGCTGCCTTAACAGCTTCTAAACACACATCGGCAGATCCTTGAGAAATCGCTGGTGTAATACCCGTCCAATGAAACCACTCTACGCCTTCAAAAACTTTTTCCCAATTAATCATTCCAGATTTTATCTCAGACATTGCAGAATGCGCACGGTCGTACACCACTTTAGATCCTCTTGAAACTGCACCAGTTTCTAAGAAATAAATACCCAAACGATCGCCACCGTAAACGATTTTATCTACACCAACACCTCTTTTACGCATTTCCATCATTGCACACTCACCAATATCATTTTTTGGTAAACGTGTTACAAAATCAACAGAAACCCCATAATTTGCTAATGAAACTGCTACATTAGATTCTCCACCACCATAAACAACATCAAAATTATTTGCTTGTGAAAATCTTAAAAATCCTTGTGGAGCTAATCTTAACATGATTTCTCCAAATGTTACTACTTGTGCCATTTTACTTAATTAATTAAAATTACTTTATAATTCTTATTTATAGTTCTATATCCTATAATTTGAAACTAACTGTTCCATCGATTGAACAAATAAATTAACACCCCTTAATCACATGAAATATGCCTTCTAGAACAACATGTAATTATTTAACTTAATCTAATAAATAATGGAATTTATTGAGATTTACTTTAGTTGGTTTTAATTTTAAAATCAATAAAAACGTTATATTTGTTCAAACGTTGGAACAAAAGTATATAAAAATTGGTTAACAAAAAAAAAACCACCATAAAAGATATTGCTAATGTTTTAGGTATTACACCTTCGGCAGTTTCAAAAGCACTAAACGATCACCCTAGAATAAGCAAACAAACTAAAGCTGCTGTTTTGCAAGTGGCCGAAAATTTAAACTACCAACCTAACCATATAGCTACCGCACTTAGAAAAGGAAAAAGTAATTTAGTTGGCGTAATTATACCAAGAGCAAATAGTAATTTTTTCTCTTCTATAATTGAAAAAATTGAAGACATACTTAATGAAAAAGGCTATAATGTTATTATAACACAATCAAACGAATCGTATAAGAAAGAATGCCAAAGTATTGAAGCCCTTCTATTTACTCAAGTGGACGGCATTATTGCTTCTATGGCAAACGAAACCGTAAAACTTGATTATTACAATAAGATAAAACAAAAAGGTATTCCTTTAATTTTATTTGATCGTGGGGAAAATGACTTAAATGTGGATTACGTTGGTATTGACGATTATATGAGCAGCCATATTGTAATTGAACATTTAGTAGAACAAGGTTGTAAACGAATTGCCCATATTGGAGGCTTTAGCCATACTAGAATCTACAAAAACCGAATTAGAGGTTATATTGATGCCTTAAAAAAACACAAATTGCCTTTTAATGAAGATTTGATGTATGAATGTAATTTAAGAAAATCTGACGGTAGAGATATTATGAAAAAGTTACTTAGCCTTCCTGTAAAACCAGATGGTGTTTATATCTCTGGTGATTATGCAGCCTTAGGTGCTTTAGAAGCTTTAAAAGCGCATAATATAAAAGTTCCTGAAGACATAGCTATTGTTGGTTTTAGTAACGAGCCATTTTCAGAAATTGTAACTCCAGGCATCTCATCTATTGAACAACACTCTGAAGAAATAGGACGACTTGCAGCAGAAACTTTTTTAAATAGAATAGACAACCCCAATGAACCAGTTACTTTAAATAAAATGATATTAGAACCCGAACTTATTATTAGAGCATCATCTAAAAGGAAGTGATAGTTTAAGCAAAGTATTAGGCCAATACGAAGACAATACTACTTATACTTTAAACACAATAAATAGCGTGTATTAAAATTAAAAAAAATAATGTAGTTACTGCGACTATTAGCTAGCTTGTTGACTGTGCTCTAATAGCTGACGCATTTTTTCAACTTTAATTTGATCAGTTGTTGCTCTTTGAAGATTCACTTTTTCAAGCCTATTTAATTCCAATCTAATTTCGTTACTTCGTTTTCTAAGCTTTTCTAATTTTTCTTCTCTAGCTTTTTGCTTAACTAAACGCTCTTCTTTTTTGATAGCAGCAATACGATCTAATTCTTGATAGTACTTTTTCGATTTCATTTTTTCTATGGCAACAGAGCCATATGCATAACCATAAATACATAAAAAAAGCAATCCTATCAATCCTAAAACATAAACGCCATTTTCCATAATTCTTAATTTTGAGGGTGTAATTTTGTTAAAACTTCAAAATGTTAATTAGATAACACTTAGAATTTTAATTAAAATTAGACAAAATAAGTGTTTAACTAAAAATAAAAAAGGTGAAGTACTTAAAAAAAAGACAAAAGTGAATAAAGCACAAAAACAATGTAATTGAGTTAAAATCCTTATGTTGTTAAACGATTTTATTTGCTTGTTATGTTTGTATCAAAATTTCTATTTAGCACTAAAGAATTTAAAATAACTTTTATTATTCTTTTTCAATAGTGAAGCCTAACGATTTCCATGCTAGAAAACCACCTTTTAGTTGGTAAATAGAATCAAAACCTGCAGTTTTAAATTTCGACATACTTTTTGAACTGCGCTTGCCAGAGCGACAATAAATATAGGTTGGAATTTTAGTTTGAAGTAAGCGAATACTATCCTTAAAATGCTTTGATAGGTAGTTAATGTTTATCGCATTTTTTATATGCCCTGAATTAAATTCTTTAGGCGTTCGCACATCTACTAATTGTACCGCGTTACCTTCAATTCTGGATTTAAACGTTTCAGGTTGTAGATTAGTTGAAGTATCTACAGAAGACATACAACTTGCAAAAACTAAGCTAATTATAAGCAATAATAAACTATGTTTCATTAAGAAATTAAGATTCTAAATCAACAACATCGCCTGTCCAGTCTAGCATGCCACCTTCAAGATTATACGCTTTTTCAAAACCCATTTCTTCCATAATTTGGCAAGCTTGTCCGCTTCTATTTCCAGAACGACAGTATACATAATAACTTTTAGATGTATCTAAATCTTCTAAAGCATTTATAAACTCTTGGCCTTTATATATATCAAGATGTATGGCATTAGGGATGATACCATCTGCTACTTCGGCATCTGTTCTTACATCTAGTATCAAAGCATTAGTATCTTTTTCTAATTGCTCAACCCACTCTTCTTGTGATAAATCTTCCATCGTTTAATTTAATTTTTACAAAAATATAAAGAATTTATTGAAAGTACTATCCTTTAAATATTGTTATTTACGCTACTCTGTTAACCTTAATAACGCTACAATTTCAAAATAAAAATAGTTTTTAATTCATGCTTATAAACGTATAGACGAAAAAAAATCCGAAGTATTACACTTCGGATGTAAAGTATTTGTTTACAAGGTTTAGACTTTTATTGAGCAGCCTATAGCTTTGGTTTTTTTTATTTTCACCTCTTTACCTTCTAACAAAGCATCAACAGCATCTTCAAGATAGGTTTCAGTTACTGCATCAGGGTTGCGCGAACTATCATCTATTGCGCCAATGTACGCAACTACCATTCCCTTTTCTGTTTTTTTCACTACATAATTATGCGGTGTTTTAGTGGCTCCAAATTTTGGATATGTTTTTTGACCTTCATCCACCAAATAAGGAAATGTAAAGCCTTTTTCATTTGCTCTTTGCTGCATCGATTCAAAACTATCACCTTGTTTTGTATTTGGATTATTCGGATTAATAGCTATTACTGGATACCCTTTTGCTGCATATTTTTTATGTAATGCAATAATTCTATCTTCATAAGCTATTGAAAACGGGCACGTGTTACATGTAAATGTAATAATAAACCCCTTTGCATCTTTGTAATCAGATAACGAGACCATCTTACCATCTATATTTTTAAGTTTAAAATCTTCTATAACATCTCCAACGTCGTAACCATGATCGTGTGTAACATTATTAGAAAAAGCACTAACAAAAATAACCAGTGCTACTAGCGGAATTAGTTTAAATACATTTTTCATTACTTCTTTATTTTAATTGTTTTACTTCTGCCTCAAGTTCTTCAAAAGTGAAAGATCTTTCAAAAAATTTACGTTCGTTTTTATTATAAATTATTGTGGCTGGAATTGCCCCAGACCAAGATGCATCAACAGCATTTATCCATTTATTTTCGTTACCATCATTCAAAACAATAACCCTACTCTTCAACTCGTGTTTTAAAATAAATGGTTTTAATTTAGTTTCGTACACATGCGGAAAATCTAAGCTTACCAAAATCACTTCAACATCTTTATTTTTATAATTTGCATGTAACTGCTCAAAGTAAGGCAACTCTTTTACGCAAGGGCCACACCAAGTTGCCCAAAAATTTATCACATACGTTTTATCGTCGCTTTTGTTTAGAAATGTTTTAAAGCCTTCAAAGTCATATATTTCTAAATCTATAGACGCTTCTGCATACTTAACTTCAATAACCGACGTATTATCTACTGTTGCTGTTTTTGTTTTTTCTTTACAAGCGTTTAAAAACAAGAGCGCAATTACTATAAACTGAAATTTCATCTTATAAAAAATTATACTCTAAATTAAACATTACAGCTGTAGCATAATACTGTTTAACAAATATTTTAACACAATAAGAACATTTCATATATTTTACATACATTTGTATATACAACAGTTAGGCGATGCGAATAGAAGATCTCTTAAAAATAGGCACCGATATTCCATTATCTAAACGTGTTATTGTTAATTTACTATATACAAACGGACTTGTTCATGCTGAATTAAATAAAGTACTAAAACCTCACGATATTTCTTTACAACAATTTAATGTATTAAGAATATTAAGGGGCCAAAAAGGAGCGCCAGCATCTTTAAGTACTTTACAGGATAGAATGATTACAAAAATGAGTAACACAACCAGATTGGTTGATAAGCTCATAAAAAAAGGATTAGTAGAAAAACAAATAAATAAAACTAATAAAAGAAAAATTGATATCTGCATAACAACTGGGGGATTGAGCTTCTTAAATACTATTGATACATTGATAGATAAAAAAGAAGTTGACATGGTAAGTGCTTTAGATGATAAAGAAGCTACCGAACTGATGAGATTATTGGGTAAATTATGGTTAATAGCAGACTAACTCTCTCTACACCTAATGATTCTAAAAAACTACCATAATATTATGGTAGTTTTTTTTGTTTAAAAAAATCAATAAACAATTGCGTATTTATATTTTCGTTTTTATCTTTGAGGCATCAAAAATAATACAATGAACACATTTTTAAATAATACTTGGTGGTGGTGCTTTCGAAACTAACATTCGTGAAGTAAAATCCTAGTATATTTAAAACTTAAAATATCCAAAAGGCTTGTCGTTCACGACAAGCCTTTTTTGTGTAAAAATAGTGTCATTTCCGCGAAGGCGGAAACCATATCGTTTGATTAATGTTTAATGACAAAACATATTACATATACATTATAACAAATAAAAAAGATGGAATTTTGTATATAGGAATGACAGGAAATATAAAACAGAGAATAACTCAATATAAAAAGAAACACACCAGAGGGTTTGCAAATAAACATAGACTAGATATATTAGTTTATTATGAAAATTTTGAAACTGCGGGAGAAGCAATAAAAAGAGAAAAGCAACTAAAGAAATGGAATAGGCAATGGAAAATAAACCTTATTAAGTATTTAAATCCAGATTGGAACGATTTATCACATTTCTTTATATAATTAAATAAAAAAATTCCGCTTTCGCGGAAAAGACAGTAACTAATTTATGAAAAAATTTAGTCTTTACACGCACCACAAGCGCATCTTAACAGATACTATTACACCTGTTACCGTATATTACAAAATACGAGACAAATACCCCAATAGTATACTTTTAGAAAGTGGTGATTATCATAAAAGTCAAAAAAACTTCTCGTACATCTGTTTCAATCCAATTGCTACAATAAAGGTTGAAAACGAAGTGATTTCAGAAACGTTTCCTGATGGCAGTGCTACATCTATTGAAATAACAGAAGACGTAAACGTAGTTGATGAGATTTATAACTTCACAAAAAAGTTCGATACCAAATCCGAAGAAAATTTCAAATTCATCAACAACGGTATTTTTGGTTATACGGCTTATGATGCGGTACGGTATTTTGAAGATATACAAATAAGTAAAAAAGACAATTCTGTAGTTATTCCAGATATGTATTATGCGGTGTATCAAAACATCATCGCCATTAATCACTTTAAAAACGAAGCCTATATTTTTGCGCATTGTTATGAAGGTGTAGAAAATAATATTGATGAGATTGATACACTCATCAATGTTCAAAATTTTGCTTCCTATAAGTTTAACGCTAAAGGTGATATAACCTCTAATTTAACTGATGATGAATTTAGATCCCATGTAGAAGTAGCCAGAAAACATTGCCAACGTGGAGATGTATTTCAACTGGTATTATCAAGACGTTTTTCTCAAGAATTTACTGGCGACGAATTTAATATTTACCGCGCTCTTAGAAGTATAAACCCATCGCCGTACCTATTTTATTTTGATTATGGCGATTTTAAAATCTTTGGAAGCTCGCCCGAAGCACAATTAATTGTAGAAGATGGTTTAGCCGAAATTCACCCTATTGCAGGAACCTATAAAAGAACTGGAGATTATGAAAAAGATGAAATTTTAGCCGAAAATTTAAAAAACGACGATAAAGAAAATGCAGAACACGTTATGCTGGTAGATTTGGCCAGAAACGATTTAAGTCGCCACGGTAGCCAAGTAAACGTTGATACGTATCGCGAAGTTCAGTTCTTTTCTCATGTTATACATTTGGTTAGCAAAGTAACAGGGCAAAAGCACGATACCACCTCAACCATGCAAGTTGTGGCAGATACGTTTCCCGCAGGAACATTAAGCGGCGCACCAAAACATCGCGCCATGCAACTTATAGAAGATTACGAAAAAACAAGTCGCGCATTTTACGGCGGCGCCATTGGGTTTATGGACTTTCATGGTAATTTTAACCACGCGATTATGATTCGTACATTTTTAAGTAAAGACTATAAATTATTTTGGCAAGCAGGCGCAGGATTGGTATCAAAATCAAACCAAGAAAACGAGTTGCAAGAAGTGTACAATAAACTAGGCGCGTTAACTAAAGCTATTACATTAGCAGAAGATATTTAAAATAAGGGCGTTACCCACAAGGGGTCGGGCTTTCGGCAGTCGCTCTCTGCGAGGAGCTTCAACAAATGCCTCAATCCCTAACGCGGGTTATACCTGCCAAAGGCGTTGTAAAACCAAACAAAAAACGTGTCCGCAAGAGCTGGAG
>CALDUF010000089.1 GCA_937923515.1 uncultured Flavobacteriaceae bacterium | reverse complement strand
CATTGATACATTAACAACCAAACCCTCGTTGGCACGAACGTTAAACACAGTATCGTCTTCAAAAATAAGATATTGCCCTTTTACACCTACTAAAACACCTTCATAAACTTGTGCTTTTTGTATGTTTAAACTTTTAGGTTTTTCAGGGTATTTATGTACTGGAAATGCTATGTTGGTTTCTGTATTGTTTTCAATAAAATAGGCTTTGGCTTCCTCAGGGATGTAGGTTTTTAACTTGTCGCGCCATTCTACCAAATTCTCGTCTTTTATCTCATTTTTTAACATAGTACGCCAATTGGTTTTATCGCCTACGTGGTCCTTTAACGCCACTTCGGTAATGCCCGCTAAATATCTGTTTGGTACTTCTACAATTTCAATAGCTTCGTGCGCGCCTTGGTCTATCCAACGTGTTGGGACTTGTGTTTTTCGAGTTACACCTACTTTTACATTGCTAGAATTTGCTAAATACACAATGTGTGGCTGTAACTGTACTCTTTTCTCATACGCCAAATCCCTATCTTCTTTGTCTAAATGTGCTGTACTTAATTCTGGGCGCATTATCCAATCGCCAGCACGGGCGGTATCAAAAAAACATTGTTTATCAAAACCTTGCCTGTAAATGGGTCTATCTTGTCCGCAATTCAAACATTGAAATTTCACAAACTCCATTTTTATAGGTTTGTTTAATAACTGATTCATGTTAATAAAGTCAGTATCAAACACTAAATAATATTGAATGGGATTTGAAAATTCAGTTTCCATTTTCCTCAAAACACCTTGGTAGGTCATATCAAAAAAAGTATTATTTTTAAAAAAATAAAGATAGCATAAATATGCCAATTCCCTTAGTTAATTCCATTGCATCCTGGTTTCTTAAGAAGCGATTTCATCAAATAGAATTGTTTCTAAAATACCCCAACGAAGTACAGCATGAGTTACTTTTAAGCTTACTAGATTTTGCAAAAAATACCGAAATTGGCAAACAATATGATTTTGCTACAATTAAAGATTATAAAACCTTTGCTGAACGTATTCCTATAAAAAATTATGATGGTTGGCAAGATTGTATAGAACGCTCTAGACGTGGCGAAAACAATATATTTTGGCCAACACCTATTAAATGGTTCGCCAAATCTAGCGGTACTACAAGGGCAAAAAGTAAGTTTATACCTGTAAGCGAAGAATCTTTAGAAGATTGTCACTATGCCGCCAGTAAGGATTTGTTATGCATGTATCTAAACAACAACGAAAACTCGCAATTATTCACTGGAAAAAGTTTAAGACTAGGCGGCAGTAAAGAATTATATAAGGAGAACGGAACGGTTTTTGGCGACTTATCGGCCATTTTAATTGATAACATGCCCTTTTGGGCAGAGTTTAGCAGTACACCAAGCAACAAAGTATCATTAATGAGCGATTGGGAACACAAAATGCAAGCTATTGTAAACGAAACTATTAATGAGAAGGTTACTAGTTTAGCAGGCGTACCATCTTGGATGCTGGTGCTACTTAATAATGTTTTAGAAACTACTGGTAAAGATAGCCTACATGATATTTGGCCAAACTTAGAAGTTTATTTTCATGGTGGTGTAAGTTTTGTGCCTTATAAAGATCAGTACAAAAAAATACTACCTAAAAAGGGTTTTAGGTATTATGAAATTTATAATGCCTCTGAAGGTTTTTTTGCAATTCAAGACCAAAACAATTCTGATGAATTACTGCTAATGCTAGATTACGGTATTTTTTACGAGTTTATACCTATGGAAGTTTATGCAACTTCAGAGGAAAAAGCAATCCCTCTAAACGAGGTAAAATTACATCAAAACTACGCGGTTATTATTACTACCAATGCTGGTTTGTGGCGTTATAAAATTGGCGATACCGTGCGCTTTACATCTTTAAACCCGTATCGCATTAAAATATCAGGACGCACCAAACATCACATTAATGTTTTTGGTGAAGAATTAATCATTGAAAATGCCGAAACTGCTCTAAAAAAAGTATGTAAACGCACCAAAGCTGAAATTGTAGACTTTACAGCAGCACCTATTTTTATGGAAGGTAAAGCTAAAGGCGCCCATGAATGGTTGATAGAATTTAAAACACCTCCAAAAGACATTAATTACTTTAATGAGTTGTTTGATAATGCTCTAAAAGCGTTAAATTCTGATTACGAAGCAAAACGTTATAATAACATAACACTTAACAAACCAACGATTAATATAGCGAGACCTCAACTATTTCACGATTGGTTAAAACAAAACGACAAACTGGGTGGCCAGCATAAAGTACCCAGACTTTCTAATACAAGAGACTATCTTGACGACCTGCTAAAATTAAACGTTTAAGCAACTTTAAATTGTCAGAATACACTCTACTTCAATAGGTTAACGATTTTACACGTAACTTATCCAAAAAAATGTTAGACAACAGCTTTTCATAATATATTTACTGTCAGACAAACCAATTAAACCCAAAAATTATGAAAATTAATGTCTTAGCATTAGTTTTGTTATCCTACACATTTGGCTTTAGCCAAGGGCCTTCAGATTTTTTAGCAGAGAATGATGCAAGCAATGCTTATGCTACTTCGGCTATTACAATAGATAACAACGGATTCAAATTTGAAGTGCTTGATACGGGCATCAACACCAAATATTCTGAAATTGGTTCAGGCTTTTTTATGAACAAACTTATAATGGTATCTTCTAAAAAAATTGGTGCATTGGCTAAGATAGACCCAAACACTAATGAAGCCTACAAAGATTTATTTTGTTTAGATGTTAAAGAAGATGGTGGTTTAAGCTCGCCATTATTGTTTTCAAGAATTTTAAATACAAAGAATAGCGAAGACCAACTCACCTTTACACCAGATCAAAAAACAGTGTATTTTACAAGAAGTGATAAGCAAAACTCTTTAGAATATAAATTATATAAAGCAACGCTTGAAGAAGATTCTCATGGCAATTGGATAAATCACAAGTTACTGTCTGTTAACGTAAATAATGTATCTATTGAAAACCCTTTTGTAGATCCAAAAGGCGAAAAAATTTATTTTTCGGCAAACATGTCAAACTCTTACGGTGGTTACGATATTTATGTTGCCGATATTTTAAATGATGGCACTTTAGGTACCGCCAAAAATTTAGGTCCTAACGTAAACACACCTTCTGATGAAAAATACCCATCATTATCGTTAGATGGTGCATATCTATACTTCTCCTCTAACGGCCACAGTAACATTGGTGGTTACGATATTTTTGTAAGTAGAATATTAGAAAAAGGAGTTAAAGCACCTCGAAATATGGGTAATACCATAAACACACCCTATGATGAAGTTGCCTATTTTTTAGCTGAGAGAAATAAAGCGTATTTATCCTCTGATAGACCAAAGGGCAAAGGCAGTTACGATTTATACGTTGCCATTAACGAAGAGGTGAAGCAAAATTTAAATGGATTTGTGTTGCACTCTAAAAGCAATATACATTTACCAAATACTGTAGTAATATTAAAAGATGAAGACGGTAATGAGGTAGCAAAACAACTTACAGACGATAACGGCGCTTTTGATTTTGATGTACTACCTTTTGAAGAATATACCATTAGCACCGAGAAAGACGGTTATGTTAATGAAACTTTTAATTTTAGTGCAAGCAAAGGTTTTAAAACCACGTACTCTAAAAACCTAGAATTAGACACTACGGCACCAAAAATTGAAAAAGTTAACGATAAATTAGCCATAGTTATAGAGAATATTTACTTCGATTCTGCAAAATGGAGTCTTAAAGAAGAATCGCATGTTTCTCTTAACAAAATAGTTAGTGTACTTACAGAAAACCCACAATTAAAATTATCAATAAACGCGCACACCGATAATAAAGGTAGAGATAACTATAATATGAATTTATCTAAAAAACGCGCAGCCTCGGCATTACAATTTTTAGTAGAGCAAGGTATTGATAAAAACAGATTAGAGTTTAAGGGGTTTGGAGAAACACAACCTAAAATAGACTGTAAGTCTAACTGTACAGCAAACCAATTACAGGAAAACAGACGCGTAGAGTTTATTATTGTAGATTAATCTTGGTTTGTAAAAATCTCGATAAACAGACAAACTACAACAGTATATGTAGTTTTAACGAGTAATTCGTCTCATCATCTAAAAGCCTTAAAAACAACTTGCCGAAAGCTTAGAGTAACTGTATTTTTGGCCTGTAATTTAGAAACATAAATAAAAACATTATATATTAATTAGTATCCATTAAAATTTACCACGCCAACCAGCGTGGTTTTTTTATGCCCAAAATCTACTATCTTTATAAAAATTTGATGTCATGAAATACAAGATTATAACCATTTTATGTTTTAGCATTTTAGCGTTTAGTCTAAAAAGCAACGCTCAAGACAACACCAACACCTTCTGGAAAAACGTAAGATACGGTGGCGGCATAGGGTTAAATGCAGGCAACGGCTTTTTTGGAGCAACACTAGCACCAAGCGCCATTTATCAATTTAACAATAAAGCTGCACTTGGCGTGGGCTTAAACGCCACCTTCAACAATCAAAAAAATGTATTTAAATCCACCATATTGGGCGGTAGTATTTTAGGACTTTACAATGTAATTCCAGCCATACAACTCTCTGGAGAGTTAGAGCAATTAAACGTAAGTAGAAGGTACGATATTAGAGTAAACCAAAACGATGAAACTTTCTGGTCGCCCGCACTATTTTTTGGCGCAGGTTACCGCACAGGCAATTTTATTGTTGGTGTTAGGTACAACGTACTGCACGATAGCGAGAGAAGCATTTATCTAGACCCGTGGGTACCATTTGTTAGAGTATTCTTTTAAAAATTTGGGCAAATTACGCTAAGGCGTAACCGCGCTATCCGCTATATCTTTTTGCGAAGTAGTTCTGGCTTTTCTTCAATGCAACAGCAATTTACATGCACTGTTTTTTAAGGTAATATAAGTGTTATAAAGCTTCGCAAAAAGGATGCCGCTACTATCGCTTTTGCATGTGCCCGCCAGCGCTTTTCTTAATACTAAGTTTTGTGTTATCTATTGGTAAGGGCACAAAAACGTGTGCGTTAAGAATATTTGTTTTTAAACCACACCTTTTGCCACTCGCGCTGCAAAATAAGTAACGCTACATCTTCCGAAAGTTTTAAAACATCATCACCGTCCAAAGCTTTCACCCGCTGTTCAGAGACATCAATAATGTAGAGTAAATTAAGATACTCGGTAAACTTCTCTTGTATAAGTTTATAAACCGTTTCATGAAGTATCAATTTCAAACTTGTAGGTAAAACTTCTTCGTGCAAATCTAAATCTAGATTCGCCAATAAAAAATCCTTATTCAGCTGAAATATTAGTTTTTTATACAAATCTAGCTGTGTCGCTTCTTCAATTAAGCCATCAAAAGTGTTTGGTAATTGCATTACACTGTTCTGTTCATCAAATTTGTACCAAACGCTTTAAGTAAGGCTTTTTTAGGCTCAGAAATTTGTAACGATTCTAAACCAGAAAACGCCTTATCAGTATAGGCTTTTATGGCTTGTTGTGTTGCTTCTGCAGCACCAGATTCTAAAAACAGGCGTTTTACAACAGCAACTTTTTGCTCTACGCTATCAGGAGCAACAGTAAATAATTCTTGCAACTTACTTTTATCAGCTTCAGAAGAAAACGCTAAAGCCTTTAAATACAAATAGGTTTTTTTATTCTCAATAATATCGCCACCAACTTGTTTTCCAAACGTTTTTGGATTGCCAAACGCATCTAGATAATCATCTTGCAATTGAAACGCAATTCCTAAATTTCTACCAAACTCATATATATGCTGTTGATCATCAACAGATGCCCCAGCAACAATGGCACCCATTTTCATAGCAGCACCAACTAAAACAGCGGTTTTATACTCAATCATTTTTAAATACTCTGGGATAGTAACGTCGTTTCTAGTTTCAAAATCCACATCATATTGCTGCCCTTCACAAACCTCTAATGCTGTTTTACTAAATAATTTTGCCAAATCTTGAAACTTAGCAGCCTGGTAATTTTCAAAAAGTTGATATGCCATAATCAACATGGCATCACCCGATAAAATTCCCGTATTAACATCCCATTTTTCATGCACTGTTGCTTTACCTCGCCTTAATGGCGCATCGTCCATAATATCGTCGTGTACTAAAGAGAAGTTATGAAACACCTCAATACTTAAAGCGGCATTAAGAGCATCCTTATAATTACCGTTAAAAATATCGGCAGACATTAATGTAAGCACTGGCCTTAAACGTTTGCCTCCTAAACTTAAAATATAGTCAATTGGGTCGTATAAATTTCTGGGATCTTTTGGCGTATTGTAATTTTTTAAATAAGCAACAAACGCATCTCGGTATTCTTGTATTGAAAGCATCATACAAAAATAAAGCAAATCCTATTATTTATAATAACCAATCTCTAAAAGTTACTTGGCAGATTAAAAAAAGTAATGCGTTCCCACCTATTTACCTTAACAACCCTACTAAAAAAAACGTTGTGTTAAAAAATCATTAAAACTTTGGAAACTTTTATTGTGTTTAAAGTTTCCTGAAGTATATTTGCACCAGATTATGAGAGAAAATATAATACATAAGTCCGCAGAATTATTTTTAACACTGGGCTTTAAAAGTGTGACGATGGATGATATAGCCCAAGAAATGGGTATATCTAAAAAAACCATTTATGTACACTTTGCCAATAAAACTAAACTGGTTGAAGCGGTAACATTTGCATTATTTGAAACCATATGCGATGGTATTGATGGTATTTGCGAAAGTTCTAAAAACCCCATAGAAGAACTTTACGATATTAAAATGTTTGTAATGCATCATCTTAAAGACGAGCAGTCTTCGCCTCAATTTCAACTTAAAAAATACTATCCTAAAATTTACGAAGTCCTTAAAATTAAGCAGTTTGAAAAAATGCACGACTCTGTAAAAGATAGTCTTAAAAAAGGTGTGAACACAGAATTATTTAGAGCCAATATTAACATCGATTTTATTTCTAGAATGTACTTTAATGGTATGACAGGGATAAAAGATAACTCTATTTTTCCGCAGGAATTATTTACTATGAATTACCTCATGGAAAGCTATTTAGAATATCACTTAAGAGCCATTGTAACCCAAAAAGGCTTAGACGTATTAAATAAGTTTATAACATCAAATCAATCATAAAATGAAGAAAAAACTAATAGTAGCTTTTAGTGTGTTAAGCTTTGTGACCATGTTTTCTCAAGAAAACACACAACGTTTCTCTTTACAAGAAGCTATAGACTATGCCTTAGAGCACAACAGAACTGCAAAAAATGCGGAGCGCGATATCGCAGCAGCAAAAAAGCAAAAATGGGAAACCATAGCAACCGGTTTACCGCAAATTGATGGTACTGTAAGCTACATTAACAACATTGAACGTCAATTTCCAGGAATAGATTTTGATGGTGATGGTGCTGTTGATATTGGCGCAAAACAAAACATAACGCCTACAATAACGCTAAGCCAACTTATTTTTGATGGCTCTTATTTAGTGGGTTTACAATCTGCAAAAGTATTTCTAGAAATTTCTAAAAACGCTAAAGAAAAAACCGATTTAGAAATTAGAAAAGCAGTAATTAACGCTTATGGCAATGTGCTATTAGCCGAAGAAAGTGTACAAATTCTGCAACGCAATATTGATGTGCTTGAAAAAAACCTGTACGAACTTACCAAGATTTATGAAAACGGTTTGGAAGAAGAAGAAAGTGTAGAACAACTGCAAATTACCTTATCTGGTTTACAGAGTAATATGAACAATACAAAACGTTTAAAAGACTTATCGTACCAAATGCTAAATTTAACTTTAGGTTTAGATATTAATGACACTACTGTGTTAACCGATAACCTTTTAAATTTAGCTGTTGACAATATGCAATTTAACGTGTTTGATACAGGTAACAGTGTAGAAAACACCATTGATTATAAAATTGCAAACAACAACAAAGTATCTAAAGAGTTATTAGTAAAGCTTGAGCAGAGTAGAGCTTTACCCACTTTGAGCGGTTTTTTAACAGGCTCTTACATTGGAAATAACGAGAAATTTAGATTTTTAGATAACAGCCAAACTTGGGTTGGTACCGCTGCGTTTGGCGTAAACTTAAATATCCCCATATTTGGTTCTGGACTAAAATCTGCTAGAACACAGCGTGCAAAAATTAATTTAGAAAAGGCTAAAGACGACCTTACTGAAACCGAGCAAAAATTAAAGCTTCAAATAGCTTCTGCCAAAAGCGATTTTAAATTTGCTATTGAAGATTACGAAAACAAAAAGCAAAATTTAAACCTTGCTGAACGTATCGAAAAAAAGAATCAAACCAAGTTTTTTGAAGGCATCGCTTCAAGTTTCGATTTAAGGCAAGCGCAAACACAACTGTACAGTTCGCAACAAGAATTTTTACAGGCCATGCTTGATGTAATTAACAAAAAAGCCGAACTAGAAACTGTTTTAAACACCATTAACAACTAAAATCAATCAAAATGAAACATATATATACACTCGTATTAACTAGTATCTTTTTAACCGCTTGTGGTGGCGATAAGCAAACATCGGTTGAAGACATTATTGCATCGAAAGATTTAGCGCAAATACGACAGAAAAAAACAGAACTAGATGCTAAAGTTCAAGAAATTTCAGCACAATTAAAACAACTGGAAAAGGAGATTAAGACTCTAGATCCGCAGGAAAAAATTCCTTTAATTACAACGTTTCAGGCCAAAGAAACTCAATTTGATCACTATGTAGAATTACAAGGTAATGTAAGCACAAAGCAAAATGTAGTTATTACCGCAGAATATGGTGGCATGCTGTCTAAAATTTACGTAAAAGAAGGGCAGCGTGTACGCAAAGGTCAAACACTGGCTAAAATTGACGATGGTGGATTAACCCAACAATTAGCGCAGGTAAAAATTCAGGCAGATTTGGCTAAAACTACGTTTGAGCGCCAAAAACGTTTATGGGATCAAAAAATTGGGAGCGAAATTCAATATTTACAAGCAAAGTCAACTTACGAGTCGCAAGAGCAAATGGTGAGCCAACTGCAACAGCAAGTTGGTAAAACATTGGTAAGCGCACCATTTTCGGGCACAATAGACGATGTTATTACCGATGAAGGTACCGTGGTTGCACCAGGGCAATCTCAATTATTTAGAATCGTAAATTTAAATGACATGTATATTGAAACAGATGTGCCAGAGCGCTATGTTGCCGATATTGTTCCTGGAAAAGAGGTGCAAGTAAACTTTCCTGTATTAGGAAAAGATGTGGAGGCTAAGGTACGTCAAGCAGGAAATTTTATCAATCCTGCCAATAGAACATTTAAAGTAGAAGTGGCATTCCCAAATAAAGACATTGCTATAAAACCTAATCTTACCGCCAAACTTAAGATTAACGATTACAGCAGTGCAAAAGCTATTTTAATACCACAAAGTATCATTTCTGAAAATGCAAAAGGCGAACAATATGTATATACCATAACAAATAAACAAGGCGAAAAAGCCAAGGTAAAACGCACTATTATCACCACTGGAAAAACACAAGGCGATGCTATTGAAGTGCTCTCAGGTATTACAAATGGAGATGAAATTATAGATGAAGGTGCACGAAGTGTAAAAGACGGTCAAGATGTGAAAATTTTGGATTTAGAAACCTCTAACGACTAAATACTACAACTAATGACTAAAAATAAAAAAAACAAAAAAGTAGACAAAGAGTTTGCTTTATCATCGTGGGCTATTAACAACAAAACAACCATGTATGTGTTAATAGCTGTAATATTGATACTTGGTACAAGTGCCTATTTTAGCATGCCAAGAGAAAATTTTCCAGAAATTAAGGAAACAAAAATTTACATAAGTTCTATATATCCAGGAAATACAGCAGAAGATATTGAGAAACTAATTACTGACCCTATTGAAGACCAACTTAAAACAGTAAGTAATGTTGTAGAAATCACCTCAACATCGCAGGAAGACTACTCTATAGTAATTGTTGAGTTTGATGAGAGTATTACTGTTGAAGCTGCAAAACAAAAAGTAAAAGACGAAGTAGATTCTGAAACCGCCAGTGAAGATTGGCCAACCTTTAACGGTGCAAAAGTTGAACCTAATGTGTTCGATTTAAGTATGTCTGAAGAAATTCCCATTCTTAACATTAATATCTCTGGAGATTATCCTGTAGACAAACTAAAGGAATTTGGTGAATACTTAGAAGACGAGATTGAAAGCCTACAAGAAATTAAGCAAGTAGATATTCGTGGCGCACAAGAAAAAGAGGTAGAAATAGCTGTAGACATCTATAAAATGATGGCAGCACAAGTAAGTTTTGATGATATTATCACCACGATTAGTCGTGAAAATATGACGATGTCTGCCGGAAATCTTATTACAAGTGGGCAACGCCGTACCGTTAGAATTATTGGTGAAATTGAAACTCCAGAAGAATTAGAAAATTTTGTTGTAAAATCAGAAAGAGGTAACCCTATTTACCTTCGTGATGTGGCACAAGTAAGTTTTAAAGACGAAGACAAAACCACGTTTGCAAGAGAGTTTGGGCATCCTGTAGTAATGCTCGATGTAAAAAAACGCGCAGGTAAAAACATGGTTGCCGCAGCAGAACAAATTCAAGTTATTGTGGATGACGCGATTGAAAACGTATTTCCTCCAGATCTTACGGTAACGGTTGCAAACGATCAATCTTCAAAAACCATCGGTCAGGTAGACGATTTGGTAAATAACATCATATTCGGTATCATACTCGTTGTTACCGTTTTAATGTTTTTCTTAGGATTTAAAAACGCGCTATTTGTCGGGTTTGCTATCCCAATGTCGATGTTTATGTCTTTAATGATTTTAAATGTGATGGGATACACCATGAACACCATGATTCTCTTTGGGTTAATCATGGGCCTTGGTATGTTGGTAGATAACGGTATCGTAGTGGTTGAAAACGTGTATCGCTTAATGACCGAAGAAGGTATGAGTCGCATTGAGGCTGCTAAAAAAGGGATTGGTGAAATTGCGTTCCCAATTATTATTTCAACATTAACAACCGTGGCGGCTTTTGTACCACTTGGGCTTTGGCCTGGAGTTATGGGGCAGTTTATGATATATTTCCCAATTACCTTATCGGTAGTTTTAGGGTCTTCACTATTTGTAGCCATCTTTTTCAATTCAGTATTGGTATCGCAATACATGACTACGGAAGATAAAGACATGCCTCTTCAAAACATCATTAAAATATCAGCCATTGTAGGCGGTATTGGTTTAGTAATTGCACTTTTTGGTGGAAGCTACAGAGGCCTTGGTACACTTATGATTATGGTGGTTGTACTATTATGGATGTACCGTTTATTTCTACGTGCTTGGGCCAACGGATTTCAAAATAAGATTTTACCTAAATGGGAACGTTTTTACGAAAAGGCATTAAGAGGCGCGCTAAAAGGCAAAAAACCAGGTATTATAGCTATTGGTACGTTTGTTTTATTAATTATTGCCTTTATGGGCTTTGGCGCATCGGTGGGGAGCCAACGTACAAAAGTGGAATTCTTTCCAGACAATACACCCAATCAAATTATAGTGTATATAGAATATCCTGAAGGTACAGATATTAAAAAAACCAATGCCATTACAAAAGACATAGAAAAGCGTGTTTATAAAATTATAAACGATGATGCCTATATGAAAGGCGACTTTAATTTCTTAACAGAAAGTGCGGTGTCTCAAGTTGGCGAAGGTGCAGGAAACCCACAAACTGATGGTGGTTCTGCTGCAGAAATGCCACATCGCGGTAAGATAACTGCCACCATGAGAGAATATAAATTTAGAGATGGCGCAGATAGTAACGTACTGCTTAAAAAAGTACAAGAAGCGTTAAAAGGCATTTATCCTGGTGTTGCTATTTCTGTTGAAAAAGATGCTGTTGGGCCTCCTGCGGGTTATCCTATTAATTTAGAATTAGAAGGTGAAGATTACGGTGAGCTAATTGCTACTGCCGAAAAAATGCGCGATTTTATCAATTCTAAAAACATACAAGGTATTGATGAATTAAAGATTGACGTCAACAAATCGAAACCTTCAATGCAAGTTTTGGTAGACAGAAGAAAGGCGGGAGAATTAGGCGTAACTGCAGGACAAGTGGGTCAGCAATTGCGTAATTCTATATTTGGAGCAAAAGCAGGAATTTATAAAAAGGATGGTGAAGATTACGATATCTACGTGCGATTTAATGAAGAAAACCGCTATAACACTAGTGCTATTTTTAATCAAAAAATTACGTTTAGGGACATGGCTACGGGGCAAATAAAAGAAATACCCGTTTCTACAGTGGCTAAACAAAATAATAATTCTGGATTTAGCGCTATAAAACATCGTGATGTACGTCGTGTTGTAACGCTATATTCGGCATTAGCACCAGGATTTACCGATGCAGGCGCTATCGTTTCAAAAATTCAAAATGAAATGAATAGTTTTACCGACAAACCAGATAGTGTAAAAGTAGATTACACGGGCCAAATTGAAGAACAGAATAAACAAATGGCGTTCTTAATGGGTGCGTTTTTCTCTGGCTTAGGTTTAATCTTCTTTATTTTAATATTTCAATTTAACTCTGTGTCTAAACCGGCTATCATCATGCTGGCTATTTTCTTAAGCTTAATTGGTGTATTTGGAGGTATCGTAATTACTGGAAGCGCCTTTGTAATTATGATGACTATGATGGGTATCATTTCCCTTGCGGGTATTGTAGTAAACAACGGTGTAGTTTTACTGGATTATACACAACTCTTGATAGATAGAAAAAAGGTAAAACTTAATCTGGAGGACAACCACTATTTGCAAACTAACGATTTAATTGAAGCTATTGTAAAAGGTGGTAAAGCGCGTTTGCGCCCCGTATTACTAACCGCTATTACAACAATTCTTGGATTAATTCCTTTAGCCACAGGTTTAAACATTAACTTTTTTACTTTATTTAGTGAATTTGATGCCAATATTTACGTTGGTGGCGATAACGTAATTTTCTGGGGGCCATTAGCGTGGACAGTTATTTACGGCTTGTTCGTAGCAACATTCCTTACGCTAATTGTAGTGCCTATTCTGTTTTTCTTAGCAACAAAACTTAAAATGTGGTTATACAAAAAGCGCGCATCTACAAATGATGAATTGGTTGCACAAGAAGTATTTAATATGGACCAACGTATTGAAGAAGCTTAAATATTCCATTTACGTCATAAAATAAATTACTCACAAAAAAGAGCCACAAACGTATTGTGGCTCTTTTCGTTTTTAACTTAGTCATTCAAGCCTTAGTTTAGAATCGGCCTTATCCATACTAAATTCAGTCTGCAAATACACATATAATCATCTAACTTATGTAAATTTGCACTTCAATTTTCACACAATGTATAGAAGTCATAATTGCGGCGAACTTAGAGCTGCACACATAAATACAGAAGTAACCCTAGCGGGTTGGGTTCAAAAATCAAGAGATAAAGGGTTTATCGTTTGGGTAGATTTAAGAGACCGCTACGGCATTACACAATTGGTTTTTGATGAAGAGCGCACTTCAAAATCTCTTATAGCACAAGCTCAAAACTTAGGTAGAGAGTTTGTAATTCAGGCTAAAGGTACTGTTGTTGAGCGTGCTTCAAAAAACGTAAATATCCCAACAGGAGATATCGAGATTTTAGTTTCTGAATTAACTATTTTAAACGAAGCAGAATTACCGCCGTTTACCATTGAAGATACAACTGACGGTGGTGAAGATTTAAGAATGAAATATCGCTATTTAGATATTCGTCGTAATCCAGTAAAAAATAGCTTAATATTTAGACATAAAGTAACGCAAGAAGTTCGCAATTACTTATCAAAAGAAGGATTTATAGAAGTTGAAACACCGTATTTAATAAAATCTACGCCAGAAGGTGCTCGCGATTTTGTAGTGCCATCAAGAATGAATGAAGGGCAATTTTATGCCTTACCACAATCGCCACAAACCTTCAAACAATTGTTGATGGTAGGTGGTATGGATAAATACTTTCAAATTGTAAAATGCTTTAGAGATGAAGATTTACGTGCTGATAGACAACCAGAATTTACACAAATAGATTGTGAAATGGCATTTATTGAGCAAGAAGATATACTAAATGCTTTTGAAGGATTAACGCGCTATTTATTAAAGGAAATTAACGGTGTTGCTATAGACAAATTCCCAAGAATGCTTTATGACGATGCCATGCGTTTGTATGGTAATGACAAACCAGACATTCGTTTTGGAATGGAATTTGGCGAACTTAATGCGGTTGCACAACATAAAGCGTTTAACGTATTTAATACTGCCGAATTGGTTGTTGGTATTGCAGTTCCTGGCGGAAACGCGTACACTAGAAAAGAGATTGATAAACTGATTGATTGGGTAAGGCGTCCACAAGTTGGTGCCTTAGGTATGGTATATTGTCGCTGTAATGATGATGGCACGTTTAAATCATCTGTAGATAAATTTTACGATCAAGATGATTTGGCTAAATGGGCCGAAGTTACTGGCGCAAAAGCTGGAGATTTAATTTGTGTACTCTCTGGAGATACAAACAAAGTACGCGCACAGCTAAGCGCATTACGTATGGAATTAGCGGAACGCTTAGGCTTACGTAAACCAGACGAGTTTGCACCACTTTGGGTCATGGACTTTCCATTATTAGAGTGGGATGAAGATACAGCACGTTACCATGCGATGCATCACCCATTTACATCACCAAAACCAGGGCAACTAGAATTATTAAAAACAGATCCTGGAGCCGTAAAAGCCAATGCCTACGATTTGGTACTAAACGGTAACGAAATTGGTGGTGGTTCTATTAGAATTCACGATAAGGCAACACAATCTTTAATGTTTGATTATTTAGGATTTACGCCTGAAGAAGCCAAAGCACAATTTGGCTTTTTAATGGATGCATTTCAATACGGCGCACCGCCACACGGTGGTTTAGCTTTTGGATTGGATAGATTGGTGGCCATTTTAGGCGGACAAGAAACTATTAGAGATTTTATTGCGTTCCCAAAAAACAATTCGGGCCGCGATGTAATGATTGATGCGCCTGCGCCAATAGACGATGAACAACTTGAAGAACTAAGTTTAAAACTTAATGTAAAATCATAATATATAATCCCGCTTTTGCGGGATTTTTTGTTAATTTTAATCATGCAAACAAATCGTTACTGGCGCTTTCTTTTTTTACTATTTACCATTTCTGGCTTTTCGCAGAAACTCACAGGTAAACAACTTTTAGAAAAAGCGATAGCGTACCACGACCCTAACGGAAACTGGGCTACTTTTAAAGGGGATTTAAATATCACTATGAAAATTCCTGAAAAACCTAATCGCGATAGCCATATTAAAATTGACTTACCAAATCAATACTTTTCGGTTACAGCAACTGTTGCAGATAACACTACGGCTTACACCATTAAAAAAGACAGTGTTACCATAACATTCAATGGAGACATGCATCCTTCAAAAGCAATTTTAAAAGCGCATAATCTAAGTAAAGAAAGGGCAAAACTATACCAAAACTACTACACGTATTTGTATGGTTTACCCATGAAGCTTGAAGACCCAGGCACCATTATTAACAACACTGTACAAAGCAAAACATTTAAAGGGAAAACCTATTGGGTGCTAAAAGCTACTTATGATAAAGCAGTAGGAAAGGATACATGGTATTTTTATTTTGATAAGCACACTTACGCCATGGAAATTTACCAGTTTTATCATGACGAATCTAAAAATGATGGCGAGTACATTTTACTTTCAGAAGTAGAAATAATAAATAGTATTAAAATGCCTAAAATAAGAGCTTGGTATGTTAATAAAAACAACAAACTTTTAGGTACAGATATTTTAAAATCATCTGAATAACAATGAGTTTTAAAAGTCTTTTACGCCAATTTTTAATTTGGAAATACAAACATATTTCCGAAAGCCAATTCATTTACATCTTAAGTATTTTAGTAGGTTTTCTAGCGGGTATGGGCACTGTAGTTTTAAAAAACTTAACACATACTATAAGGCATTTATTTAATTCGTACGTGTTTAAAGATTACCAAAGTTCGCTCTATTTTATTTTACCAATTGTTGGTTTACTATTGGTATACATCATCAAACAAACCTGGTTAAAAAAGCATATTGGTCATGGTATTTCAACCACCTTGCATGCTATTTCTAAACTTAACGGCATTATTCCAAGATATAATATTTATGCGGCTTTAATTACTGCACCTTTAACTGTAGGGTTTGGTGGTTCGGTGGGTTTACAAGGTCCTGCGGTTAGTGTAGGTTCTGCCTTAGGCTCCAACGCGGCGCGGTTGTTTCACATGAATACCAAAACACGACTATTACTTATTGCCTGTGCAGCAGCAGGCGCCATGGCATCTATGTTTAAAGCCCCAATTGCAGCCATAATTTTTGCCATTGAAATTTTTAGTTTAGATATTGCTTTTGCCTCTTTGGTACCGTTATTACTAGCATCAGTATCCGCAGTAATTACCTCCTATTTTTTTTTAGGCACCGATGTATTATTACGTTTTGAGCTAACAGATACATTTCAAATTAACGATATTGGGTTCTACACCATTTTAGGAGTTGTTACTGGCTTAATGTCTGTATACTATTCTAAAGTATTTTTTGGTATCACAAACTTTTTTAAACAATTTGAAAGTCGAGCAAAACGCTTACTCATTGGCGGTTTAGCCATTGGCACCATGCTGTATGTAATTCCGCCGCTTTATGGTGAAGGTTATGGCGTAATGAATAATTTACTAAAGGGCGACCATATTGCAGCCATAGGCATCACACCGTTTAATTTAGATTTAGAAAATATTTGGATTGTAATAGGCTTATTACTTGGTATTACCATGTTTAAAGCCATTGCTATGACTACCACTTTTGGCGCAGGCGGTGTTGGCGGTGTGTTTATACCAACACTAGTTATGGGAAGCGCACTTGGTAATGCCTTTGCAAAAATTATCAATAATTTAGGGCTAGATTTTCACGTATCAGAATCTAATTTCACCCTAATTGGAATGACAGGACTCATGGCAGGTGTGTTACATGCACCGCTTACAGCAATATTTTTAATTGCAGAAATTACAGGAGGTTACGAGCTTTTTGTACCATTAATGCTAGTTGCAGCCATTTCCTTCTCTATTACAAAGTATTACATTTCACACTCTATTTACACATTAAAACTAGCACAACGTGGTGAGTTGATAACGCACGATAAAGATAAAAATGTATTGATGATGCTAGAAATAGATAAGGTGATAGAAACCAACTTTATCATTTTAAAACCAGAAATGAAATTGCGCAACGTACTAGAAAATGCCGTTGCCAAATCCTCTCGAAATCACTTTCCCGTAGTAAACGACAATCATGAATTTTTAGGCGTTATCCGTCTAGACGATATTAGGCACATAATGTTTAACACAGAACTCTACGACAAGGTAGATGTAGAAAGCCTAATGCATGCCGATGCTGGCATTATTAACTACGAAACAGACACTATGAACCACATTATGGATACATTTAAAACCAGTGGCGCATGGAATTTACCCGTAATTAAAAACGGCAAATACTACGGTTACATCTCAAAATCTAAACTATTAACGGCCTACAGGCGTCAGTTAATAAACGTAACACATTAACACATGAAATACCTTATTGTAATACTCGCACTAGCTTCATTTGGCTTAATAATTTCAGGATTTGCTCTAGAATCTGCCAACTCACAAAAACTTATTGGTTCTGGCGTAGCGCTACTTTTTCTTATCGTATTTCCACTATTTTCATACCACCGTTGGAAAGATAAAGACCTTAAAGAATATATGATAACACAAGAAAATCTAGATAAAATGCGTGAGAGTCAAAAAGAAAAGAAGTATTAATATTTGGGCGTTACCTCGCCTATGGCGGGTCGGGCTTTCGGGAGTCGCTCCCTCCTGCGTCGGGGAGCTTCAACAAATCCCTCAATCCCTAACGCAACTATCCGCCATCTAAGTACTTAATCAAAATATATTAGTGTTTCCTAGGGTTAGTTCAAATTACGTTTCACAATAAAAAAACGCTTCATTAAATCACTAGCTTCATCTTCTAAAACACCACCTTCCATTTTAGTTTTGGGGTGTAGTTTGGTATTCAAATTAATACAACCACGCTCTACATCTCTAGCACCATATACAATTCTAGAAATTTGACTCCAATACAAAGCACCCGCACACATTTGGCAAGGTTCTAATGTAACATACAAGGTACAACCTTTAAGATATTTACCTCCTAAAAAATTTGCAGCAGCAGTAATAGCCTGCATTTCGGCATGCGCTGTAACATCGGTAAGCATTTCGGTTAGGTTATGCCCTCGCGCAATAATTTTGTTATCAATAACAATAACCGCACCTACAGGAATTTCGCCTTTTTCAAAAGCCATTTCAGCCTCTTGAATGGCTTTCTTCATAAAATATGTGTCATCAAACGGTGCTATCATAGTTGCAAAAGTACAATTTCAAGAGAAAGCAATTTAATTCTTAATCAACTTTCGCGTCATTGTAACAGTTGCACTTTCAATTTGCAAAATATAAATACCAGATTGTAGCGCACTTATATTAAGCGTTGTACGTCTTGGAGTTGTAGTGGTTTGCGAAAGCACACGTCTTCCATTAATATCTACTAAAGTAAATGTTACATCATCCATTTCGCCTTCCATAGTAATGGTAACGCTAGTGTTAGCTGGATTAGGAAAAAGTTTAAAAATAGTTTCATCTATCTCATCTGCACTTAAAGTGCTACAATTAGCTAAACTTACATCCGATGGGTCTGGCGTATCAAAACTTTCAACCTGATCTGTAAATACGTTTCTAAGGCCACTTGAAGCATTTACACCCATACCTCTATTAGCAAAAACATCCCAAATTAAACATTGATTTTCGCCACCAGTAAGTGCAACATCTGCTGCTAATAAGCCGTCTCTACCATCAATAAAATCAGGATTACAACCTTGTAATTTTAAACCTTCTACAACCAGAGCCATTACTCTATTATTACCTCCTGTGCCATTATAAAAATCAGGATCAAATCCAAATTTATCAATGTAAGCCCACGTTAAATCCCATAACATAGTAGCCCAAAGCGACCCAACATAATGCACTTGCTCATTAAGTCTTATATCTTCACCATCATCATTTTGCCCAATAACAGTATCATCGTTAGTAGCTGCAAAAGTATATTCGTTAATTGCAAAATCTGTACTATATTGTCTGGTTCTAATACCTCTACCATCGGTATCTTGCCCAATAACAAATGTACCTATGCCTCTGCCATCTGTAGCAACATCTGAGGCTTTCATAGTAAGCATTAAAGCAAACCAATCTGACCAACCTTCACCCATTTGAAAGTTATTGTTTAAGCATCCAGAATTGTTGGCACCACCTGTTAATCGTGTTGAAATACCGTGGCCATATTCATGAATAATAATACCGTTATCAAAACTAGAGTCTAGAGGAAAAGAACCATTTTCAACTATAGTAGCTGACACGTTTTCTCCAGCATTTATGGCATTAATTATAGTAGTGCCATCCTCAAAATTCACAAAAAGCGAAGGAATTGTAAACTCAGGATCTGTCACCGCATACATATTAACATATTCTCTAAAATTGGGATCGTTAGTTGGGTTATTGTGGTTTGCTACAATAACACCTATTGCCCCAGCATCTTGAGCATTTTGAATTTTATCAGAAAACGCACAACTACCTCTACGAATTACTGCAATTTTACCTGCAACATCTGCTGCATTTATTAATGCTGTACAACCTTCTTCTGGAATAGCTGAACCATCATCAACCACCACTAAAAGTCCTGTAACAGGTGTTTCCGAAGGGCCTGTAATATTACCGATACCGTCTGGCCCGCTACCTGTTGATGGGTTTGCAGATACATAGGCTCCCGAAATAGTACCGCCCGAAATCGTTAAATTATCAGTTGGTAATTGACCTGAAGTCCACAAAAACATTTGCATGCGCGGATTGAAGCCATCTGGTGGTGTTCCAAAATTTGCATTATTAGTATCTGCTCCGTCTTGTACATCAGCAAAAACAGCATCATCAGCAACACCGCCATTACCATAATTGTTAAACTGAAAATTGCCACTTTCTTCATCAAAACCATATTGGTAAAATATATCATGAACCACGTTATTGTGATAGAATAAATTTGTAGCAGCCACATCTATATAATCTACTGCTGGTTGCTCTAAAGTTGTGATTGGGAAATTAAAATTTAAACTTGAGGTACCCTCAGGCGAATCACCAACACCATTATTAGCATTTAAATCATCTTGTGCCCAAACGTTATTTCCTCGTGTTATGGTAAACTCCGCTCCAACAACACCATCAATATCATGCCAACCAAATGGAGATGCTGTAGGGTTTGCTGGCTCAGTTACTACTTGAAAATTCCCATGATTAGGACTCTCTATTGGCAATGGCAATACATTGTATTGAGAACCATCTACTAAAAAAGCTTCTGCTTCAAAGTTTATTGCCTTTTCTTTTTGTGTTAAAGTATGAGAAACTGCACCATTTTTATGTGTATGAGCACCATTAAAACTGCAATGTACTACCCAATCTTCTTGTTGTAGCACTTTGCCTGTTACAGCATCTATCCTTACGCTCCACCAATGCTTACTATCTGGCGTAAAAATATTTAAATCCCATACCAAGGCTAAATTTCCTGTACCATCTTTACAATACATAAGTTCTACAGGAATAGCTTCTTGAGACATACTGCTATTAGAAAATATATTTTTGTGTTTATCCGTTTGAATTGCCTTTGATGATGCATTCACCACCATATTAAAATGAGCAGCTGTTTTTTGTAGTGCTTGCGCTGGTTTTAAAACAGGCGTTACAGCATTAATTTTTGCTGCAATATTTGGTACGAAATTATTTTTAAAGTGAAATATTGAATTATTTTTTATGGCCACATTTGAAATAGCATTATGTATTTTCACCCCTTTATACGATTGGTATAAATACACATGAGTAACCCCTGAAGCCTTAGAGTATACTTGCCTATCTACATACACATTTGCTAAATCTTCTGAAGTAAAATCTTTTAGCGTTTCAGCACTATTTAGGTAGCCTAAAATTTGTTGCCCCAATTTAGTATCATTCAATTTATCTTGAGCATACGAAATATGTATAAGCCCAATACAAAGCAGTACTATATAAATTTGTGTTTTAAAATTTTTCATGTTTTATATTTTTTTGAAGATACTAAGTACTCCTTATCATTACATCTAGTCACCTTTAAACATTTGTCTCTTTAAACAGCAATACCTTACCACCAGCAATGAAGTAATTACTCGTGTAACACTAATTATGAATGTATTATGCCAAACTGCAAATGATATTATAGCTAATTAATTTGGGCGTTATTTTATGTGTCTCATACTAGTTAATAATTATCTTTTCATTAATTTCAACAGTATCACCTTTTATATTTAAAAAATACATACCACTATGTAAAGTATTCACATCTAACGCTATTTCATCTAACTGTTTAACATTACTTTTCAAAACATTGCGCCCTTTAATATCAATAATACGAATCGTGGCGTTTGTAATAGTTTGTTTTGTTTTTATAGTTATAGTACTTGATGTAGGGTTAGGAAATATGCTATATGATTTTGAAGTAAAATCAGTAACACCTAGAGTTGCTTCAGAGCAATTAGCGAGTGAAGGATCTGAATCTGGAGGCGTATCAAAACTTTCTACTTGATCATCAACATCATCCTCAGAACCTCCTGAAGCATTAACACCTAAACCTCTATTTGCAAAAACATCCCAAATTAAACACTGATTTTCTCCACCAGTTAAAGCCACATCAGCTGCTAATATCGCATCTCTTCCTTCTATAAATTCAGGATCGCAAGGTTGCAATTTTAGGCCCTCAATTACAAGACGCATTACTCTATTGTTGCCTCCTGTGCCATTAACTAGATCTGGATCAAATCCATATTTATCAATATAAGCCCATGTTAAATCCCAAAGCATTGTACACCATATACTACCTACATAATGTACCGCAATAGATGGCACGCCATTACTAGGGTTAACACCCGTTACTACTTCTGGATCATTTGTAGATCCGTAAGTAAAATTATTAACTGCAAAATCTGTAGAATATAATTGCGTTCTCAAACCTAAACCATCATTAGGTTCGCCTAAAGAGTAAGTTCCTATACCTCGCCCTTCAGTACTTATGTCTGATGCTTTCATCGATATCATTAATCCAAACCAATCAGACCAACCTTCGCCCATTTGAAGTTTACTTCTTAAACATCCCACTGTATCTGCTCCACCAGTAAGTCTAAACGAAAGTCCGTGAGCATATTCGTGTGCTGCTATACCATTATCAAAAGCACCGTCAACAGGGTAAGGGCCAGCATCAATCATTGTTGCATTTATAGTTTCTCCATTACTTAAAGCATCAATTATAGATGTGCCTATAGCATGCTCTATCATTATAGATGGTATTGTAACGTCAATACCAAATACTGTTGTTGTCATTAATTCTGGATCTTCATCTTCAGTAGTAACTACTATTACGCCTATGGCACCTGCGTTTTGAGCTGCTAAAACTTTTTGATCTTCAAAACAAAGTCTTCGTTTTACAACTGCTATTTTCCCTTCTAATTCTGCTGCATTAACAATAACATCGCAGCCGTCATTAGGATCTCTAAAAACGTTTGGAGTCTGACTATCATCGTCAACAACTAAAACCAAATCTGAGGTTAGCGGTTGTGTGGTAAAATCACCAAATTCTGCTACAAATCCAATATAATCTCCCGCTAAAGGGCCGCCATTTATGGTTAATGAATTACCCGCATCACCAGTAGCATCAAAAAGATACATTTCCATTTTTGCTCTTTCTCCATCTGGTGGCGTTGAAAATCTAGCATTATTTAAACTTGCACCATCTTGAGTTTCTGCAACTACATAATCGCCTTCTAAACCTCCTTTACCATAATTATTCTCTTGGTAATTACCACTAACTTCATCAAACCCGTGTTGGTATAAAATATCATGCATCATGTTATTAAGATAAAATAACTGCGTGGTGGAAGCGTCCAAATAGTTATCTGGCTCTTGATCAAAATCTAATGAGAAATTAAAATTTAAACTTGCATCGCCTTCAGCAGAAAATCCGTTAGTATCAGAATTGGCATCTAAATCGTCTAAAGCCCAAACATTATTACCTCTAGTTATGGTAAATTCTGCTCCTGCAATACCATCGGTATCGTGCCAACCAAAAGGCGACGCTGTGCCATTGGCAGGTTCTGTTACTATATTTCTAGAACCATGAGAAGGACTTTCAGTTGGTAAAGAATATACGTTATATTGCGATCCGTCTTCTGGTGTAAAACTACTTCTAGTTTTAAACAACTGTAGCGCATTATCTTTCTTAGCTTTTTTTGAGTGCTTATTAAAATGGTTAGCGCTATCACCAAAAGTACAATGCGTAACCCAATCATTATAATCTATAATTTCGCCAGTTTTTGCATCTACTCTAGCACTCCACCAATGCGCACTATCAAGTGTATAAATACTTAAATTGTATGATAACACCAATTCACCCTCTTTATTCTCAGCATATACCATTTCAACAGGAATAGGCTCTTGAGAAATTAACCCTTTTGAAAATAACTTCTTGCCGTTTTTATGTTCTAAAAAAGCAACAGTACCTGATTTACCTAACTTAAAAAATGCAGCTACTTTTTGTATGGCTTGTGCCTCATCAATAACTGCGGTAGAAGACGCGATGCGTTCTGCAATATTATTTTTAAAATTATCAGCATAATGAAACACTTCATTGTTTTTTATACCTACAGAACTAATGGCATTAAATACCTTAACACCCTTATATGTTTGATTTAAGTAAACATTAGCTATCCCAGTTTTTTCAGAAAAATTTTCTCTATTTACATAAAGCTCCTTCAAATCTGCTTTGGAGGCTTTAGATTGAATTGTAGTACTATTTAAGTATGTAGATATAATGTTTCCATACTTAGATTTACCTAGTTTAGTTTGCGCTCCTACCGAAAAGGTTACGCCTATTGCAAATACTAGTGCTACCAAAATCTTAAAAATCGTATTCATGATATCTTTTTTTTGTCAATTTATAAAATAACTAACACACTCTCATACGATTATCTATTTTTTTCGATAACTAACCCATTTGTTATCAAAACTATAATACATTTTTAGTGCGTTTCAAATTACGAAACCATTTACCCGTAGTTTTCATGTTTAACTAAACTTTCAAAAATAAAATCTTGTACTTTTGCTACGTGGATAAACACCTATTACATCATATAAATTCTACCGAAACGCTTCGCCTTTTAGACCAAAAGGCATTACCACAACTTGCAAAAGAGCTTCGTGAATTTATTATAAATATTGTAGCTACAAAAGAAGGCCATTTAGGTGCAAGTTTAGGTGTTGTAGAACTCACCATTGCTTTGCATTATGTATTTAATACACCAACAGACCAGTTAATTTGGGATGTAGGCCATCAAGCTTACGGTCATAAAATTTTAACAGGCAGAAAAAACAGGTTTCACACAAACAGACAATTAGGTGGTATTAGTGGATTTCCAAAACTAAACGAAAGTGTTTATGATGCTTTTGGCACTGGCCACTCTTCCACGTCTATTTCAGCAGCTTTAGGTATGGCCATTGCTTCAAAACTTAAAGGTGAAACCAAACATCATATCGCCGTAATTGGTGATGCTTCTATTGCCAGCGGAATGGCTTTTGAAGGTTTAAACCACGCAGGTGTTACTGATGCTAATTTATTGGTGATATTAAATGATAATGCTATAGGTATTGATCCAAGCGTAGGCGCTTTAAAGCAATATTTAACTAATGTTAAAAAAGGGACACAAAAACGCAATAATATAATTGAAGCATTAAATTTTGACTATTCAGGCCCTATTGATGGGCATGATTTAGATAAAATTATTTCAGAATTAAAACGTTTAAAAACAGTTGAAGGCCCCAAATTATTACACATAATAACCACCAAAGGCAAAGGCTTAAAGCAGGCCGAAACCGACCAAGTAAAATACCACGCTCCTGGAAAGTTTGATGCTAAAACTGGAGATTTAGCAGTTAAACCCACCATAGAGCAGCCACCAAAATACCAAGATGTTTTTGGGCATACTATAGTAGAACTTGCAAAAGCAAATAAAAATATTGTGGGTATTACCCCGGCAATGCCAACTGGGAGTTCTCTTAAATATATGATGGATGAAATTCCAGATCGTGCTTTTGATGTTGGTATTGCCGAACAACATGCAGTTACCCTAGCTGCAGGTATGGCTACGCAAGGTTTAATACCTTTTTGTAATATCTACTCTACATTTTTACAACGTGCTTATGATCAAATAATTCATGATGTAGCAATACAAAATTTACCTGTTGTTTTCTGTTTAGACCGGGCTGGATTGGTTGGTGCAGATGGCGCTACACATCACGGTGTGTTTGATATTTCATATTTACGCTGCATCCCAAATCTTATTATTTTTGCACCTCGTAATGAGGTAGAGTTACGTAATATGATGTATACCGCCCAATTGGGTTTAAAACATCCTATTGCTATTCGTTACCCACGTGGCAGAGGCGTTACTTTACACTGGAAACAACCATTCTCCACTATAGAAATTGGTACAGGCACACAACTAAAACAAGGCAAACAATTGGCGATTTTAAGTATTGGCGCTATTGCTAAAAACGTTACAGAAGCCATAGAACACTTAAATGTTTCGCATTATGATATGCGTTTTATAAAACCTTTGGACGCAGGTTTGCTGCACACTATTTTTAAAACTTATGATACTATTATCACTGTTGAAGACCATGTGATTTCTGGTGGCTTTGGTTCGGCTATTTTAGAGTTTGCTACAACCCATAATTATAAAAACACCTTACAACTATTAGGGATTCCTGATACTTTTGTAGAACATGGCACTGTAGAAGAACTACAGCACTTAGTGGGCTTAGATGTTGAAAGCTTGACACAAAGCTTTGAAACACATTTATCTTAACACCATCAATAGCTTAGTGTTTTCGATATTAATTTTAAAAAATTCTTGCAACACGTTAAGGTTATACAACTCTAAAATGATACTGTTTTAAAATTAGAACGTCACCCCTTCAATCTTTTTAAAATTCTGAATCGCTTTGCTATCAGATAATAACGATACATAATGACACACTGCTAGCAAGCGTTCGTAAATGCTAGTACTATCAAAATTTATAGTTTTGGGAAGGCTTTGCAAAATAAGCATGTCGTAATTTGAAGCAGTGCCACTAAAACTGTTATTTACAGCATTGGTATAAACAGTAAGCAGCTTATTGATAATTTGGTAGCCTGCAATTTCTTTATCGATAACTTCGTCAGACTGGTATACATTTTCAACACTTATTTTAATGATGTCTCGTATTTGTGCTTCATATTTACTTTTGTCAAGTAGTGCACTATCAAAAGTACCATCTAAAATAGCGTCTTCGTTTTTCATAAATATGGCCACAGCGTCTTTAATAAGTGCACCAATAGCTAAAGCACGGAGATACCCTATGCGGTCTGCTTTATTATCTAAAGCATAATAATTTTCGGGTTTTATATTGTCTCGAATTACTTTTGAAAGGTATTCTAAAGCATACTCTTCTGGGATAAGACCTAAATTAATACCATCTTCAAAATCGATAATAGTATAACAAATATCGTCGGCAGCCTCAACCAAATATGCCAATGGATGGCGCGCATAACTAAGATGCGTATCGTTACGTTTTAAAAGCCCTAACTCGTTAGCGACATCTTGAAAAGCATCCTTATCAGACTGAAAAACGCCATATTTTTTGTCGGCTATATGTTGCGTTGGTTTTTTGGGTAGCGACTCTTTTGGGTATTTGGTGAATGCACCCAGAGTGGCATAACTTAAACGGAGTCCGCCATGGCGTCCTGCTCTACTTTGGGTTAATATTTTAAACCCATTGGCGTTACCTTCAAAATCACAAAGGTCTTGGTATTCTTTATCGGTTAATTGCGTTTTATAAGTTTTTCCGGCTCCCGTTTTAAAAAATTCGCCTATAGATTTTTCACCTGAGTGCCCAAAGGGCGGATTCCCAATATCATGCGCTAAAGCTGCTGTGGCAACTATAGCTCCAAAATCGTTGGCTTGATACCCGTGTACGCTTTGTAAATGTGGATGTTTTTCTAATATTTTTTGCCCTACTTGTCGTCCTAAAGAACGCCCAACTACGCTTACCTCTAAACTGTGTGTTAAGCGGGTGTGTACAAAATCGGTTTCAGAGAGTGGTATAACCTGTGTTTTATCTTGTAGGCTACGAAATTCTTGTGAAAAAATAATACGATCGTAATCTACCTCAAAGCCCAGGCGTGTTTCATCTTGTTCTTGTCGTAATCTTTTATTGGTATCGCCGTAGCGTTTTAAAGAAAGGAGTTGTTCCCAGTTCATAATTAAAACATATAAT
>CALDUF010000088.1 GCA_937923515.1 uncultured Flavobacteriaceae bacterium | reverse complement strand
CACTTTATTTATTTTGGAGAAACCAACAATCCTGAAATAAAAGAGAATAGACGCTATATTAAAATGTATGGCAGAAAAATATACGAATTTGCACTAACCAATGTGCCGCTTGCCATGAAATCGTGTTTAGATAAAAGTGGTTACAGCATAAAGGACGTTAAAAAAATACTGATTCATCAAGCTAACGAAAAAATGGATGAAGCCATCGTAAAACGTTTTTACGAACTGCACGATATGGCAATGCCCGAAGGAATTATGCCTATGATTATAGGTAAATTGGGCAATTCTAGTGTAGCAACTGTTCCTACTTTGTATGATTTAATTTTGAATGGTGAAATAGAGCAGCAAGAAATTAATACTGGCGATGTTATTATTTTTGCTAGTGTAGGTGCAGGAATGAATATTAATGCTATTGTGTATAAAGTGTAATAATGTACGAAAACACTTTTCCTAACAAACGATTTAAACATACCATCGCGTTTTTAGAAAAACACATTTCTAAATCTGAAGCTATTCTAGATTTAGGTGTTGAAAATCCGTTTTCTGAAATTATGCAAAAACATGGCTATTCAGTAGAAAATACTAAGGGCGAAGATTTAGATATTAACACTTCAACCATCGAAAACTCCAAAACAGAAGTGGTAACTGCTTTTGAAATTTTTGAACATTTATTATCTCCATTTACTGTTTTAAAATCTATTAAAGCAGATAAACTCGTAGCTAGTATTCCATTAAAGATTTGGTTTACTCCAGCATACAGAAGCAAAACAGATATGCTAGATAGACATTATCATGAATTTGAAGACTGGCAATTTGATTGGCTCCTTGAAAAATCTGGGTGGAAAATTATAGATCGCGAAAAATGGACAAACCCAACTAAAAAATTTGGCATTCGTCCTATCTTAAGATGGTTTACACCAAGATACTATATCGTATATGCTGAAAGAATTTAAGTGAATTTCTACATCATCATACCTGCACACAACGAAGCTACTACAGTTGGGTTAACACTCTACTCGTTAGTGCAACAAACATTACAGCCCAAGCGTATTATTGTTGTTAATGATAATTCTACCGATAAAACTGAATCTGTGGTAGACGATTTTGTTCAAAAACATAATTTCATCTCTTTGGTCAACGTCAGGTCTTCAGATAAACATTTACCAGGCTCAAAAATTATTAATGCATTTTACAAAGGGGTTGAAATCTTAGATGATGATTATGATATTATCTGCAAGTTTGATGCCGACTTGATTTTCCCTGAAAACTATCTTGAAACTCTAGCTGAACAGTTCAATAACAACCCAAAACTAGGAATGGCTGCTGGTTTCTGCTACATTGAAAAAGGTGGTGAATGGATTTTGGAAAACCTAACGCGTAAAGATCATATTCGTGGTGCTTTAAAAGCCTACAGAAAAGATTGTTTTGAACAAATAGGACAATTAAAACGGTCTATGGGTTGGGACACCGTAGATGAATTACTTGCAAAATATTATGGTTGGGAAATTTTAACTGATGCATCACTTCATGTTAAACATTTAAAACCAACTGGTATTGGTTATAATAAAGCCTCAAAACATTTACAAGGTGAGGCTATGTATAAAATGCGCTATGGTTTTTTTATCACTTTAATATCTGCTATAAAGTTGGCCTACAAAAAAAGTAATTTTTCGCTTTTTAAAGATTACATGGGTGGCTATTTTAAAGCCAGAAAGGTAAAACCTGAGTTTTTAGTTTCGGAAGACGAAGGTAAATTTATAAGGAAGTTACGTTGGAAAGGTATGATAGGAAAACTTAAGCCTTAACATGCTTATACCAAATAGTTATAAACTGCTAAAAACTCCAACCTTTGTAACTGCTAGAGGCTTCGAGTTTGCGCTCAATGCCATCCTCTAATTCAGAAAAAAAATCTATTCCTGTAAGCTGCTCAATAGTATCAACTGAAACTACAAATTCGTAAAGGGGCTTTTTAGAATCTTTGTGAGGCATTAAAAATGCTATCATTTTGGTTGTTCCAGAGTTAGTATCAATCAATACTTTATAAAATTGATTTGGTATGGCCACGTCTTCTTTACCAATAGTTTTCATGTTACCTTTTAAAACACCTCCTGTTACTACAAATACGCCATCGTATTTGCGCGCCCAATAGCGTACTTTTTGTTCTAACCTATTCCATACCCCAGAATTAAACTGATGCTCTTGCGGCGAAATATTGCTGGTTAAAAATGTTTCATCATGTGCTGCTTTAGTGTAGCGCCTATCGCCTGCAGGACATAAATGCCCTCTATCATAACCAGAGCCTTTATAATTTCGCCAACTTGCTGCGCCTGTTTTTACAGCCTTATCTACTTCAAAATATGGTCGTTTATGATCTGAATTTGATAGATGCGATTTTTTCAACTCGTAAGCTACCCATTCGGCTTGTTCGTGTTGTTCACTGTATGATAAAGAATATCCGTTATGGTGTATTATTTGTTGGGTTGTACTTGTGGGCAAAAAATACTCGTTAGTGCTAGATTTTGTTTGTTGTCCTTCAGAAATTAATTCAGTGTTTTCTTCAGCATCTAAAACATACTCGTATCCATAAACTGCCAATAAAACTACAATCGCTAAAAGCGACACCCATGCGCGTTTTTTCATTACTCTAAAATGTAATCTAATGGTTGACCAATAGCAAAATTAGGAAAACCAATACCCAATAAAGCTGTTATTGTGGGTGCTATGTCTGTAATCTCAGTTTTCTTATAAGTGTGTCCTTTTTTAATACCTTTTCCAAAGAATAGTAGTGGTACGTGTGTGTCATAATTTAAACCGCTACCGTGGGTAGATCCTGTTTCCCAATAGGCAATATAGGACGGATCATCAACCAATAACACATCACCCGATCGTTTTTGATGATATCCCTTTTGCAACAAACTTTCTATACCATCCTTAAAATAAACGGTACTCATTGTAGTTGCGGTGTACACTTTATCAATATGCTTATACGTTAATTGCTCTTGTGCTATTTGTTTTTGTACCGCTTCTAAATTTAATCCAAGTGCGGCAACCATAGCTCTATTTAGAAAAATTTGATTGTTGCTTATATTTTCTACAATATCAACCGTCCCAAACGTTTCCATCAAAAAGGTGTTAAACTGTTCTTTCCTCGCCGCACGCTCAATATAACCCGCTGGTATTTTGGCAGTTTTTAAATAAGCAGGCACTTCTATAGCGCCATGGTCTGCAGTTAAAAATAAGGTGTACTCGCCTACTCCAACTTCAGTATCTAAAACCTTTAAAAAGCGTTCTAAATCTTTATCCAATCTAATATAAGTATCTTCAATTTCTTTTGAATTTACTCCAAAATTATGCCCTATATAGTCTGTACTAGAAAAGCTAACCGTTAATACATCAGTAACATCATCTTTACCTAATGCTTCTGCTTTTATAGCTGCTATAGCAAAATCTGCAACAATACTATTTCCAAACGGACTTACTTTTAAAATATCTAAACCACCATTTTGCTTTGCTAGTTTTTTTAAATTATAAGGAAATGTAGCTGTTTCTTTTCCTTGAAAACCACCCTCAAAATCATTTAAATCTGTTCCACTTTCAGTATACGTTGCAATATCATACAAAGTATTCCATTCTTTTAAATAGGATTTTGCTTTATTTGAAGCATTAAAGTTTTCTACCCATTTAGGCAATTGTTGCATGTAAAATGTACTAGACACAAAACTACCCTCATTTTTTCCTCTAAACCAATATGCCGCATTTGCGGAATGCCCTACGGGTAAAATTGCGCCTCTATCTTTTATAGATATGCCAATACTTTTACCTTTCATTTGGGTGAATAATCTGTTTTCATCAGCAAAGGTTGTCGTTTTCATTCTATGAGGCGACATGCGTTCTTTATCAGAACTTGTTCCTACAGCTACAACAGAGCTATCGCCAGCGCAATACACCATTGTTTTCAATGCTTTATCATACCAATTATTAGCAATGATGCCGTGGTATTTTGGTGTTGTTCCCGTAAATACAGAGGCATGCCCTGGCCCCGTGTATGTTGGTATATAATTAAAATGATTGTTTTTACAATTAAAACCCTCTGCCATGATACGCTTAAAACCACCATCGCCATACTTGTTGTAAAAGCGTGTTAAATAATCATAACGCATTTGGTCTACCACAATACCAACTACCAATTTAGGTTTATCTTGTTGCGCAACAATTGAAACATTGCATATTAGAGTAAACAAAAAAGCTATTACGTACTTCATTTCAATAAGTTTTTATGATTTTCAAAAATACGCATATTAAAACATCATAATTTAAAATTAAGGTTAAATACCCCTAAGTTTTTTATAATTTAGCATACACAATTTATTATATGACGTACCTACATAATATAGGATCTTACTTTTTAATGATTATTGAGATGTTTCGCAAACCCACCAAGTGGAGTGTAATGAAACAACTTATACTAAAAGACATAGATGATTTAATTATTGGCTCTTTGGGTATTGTGGCCTTTATTTCGTTTTTTGTTGGTGGTGTTGTAACCATACAAACGGCACTAAATATTGATAATCCTCTTATTCCAAAATCGTTAGTAGGCTACGCAACACGACAGTCTATAATCCTAGAATTTGCCCCAACATTTATGTCTATAATAATGGCTGGAAAGGTTGGCTCATTTATCACCTCAAGTATTGGTACCATGAGAGTTACAGAGCAAATTGATGCTTTAGAAGTAATGGGGATTAACGCATTAAATTATTTGGTATTCCCAAAATTTATCGCCTTAATGTTGTATCCGTTCGTAATATCTATAGCCATGTTTTTGGGTATTTTAGGCGGTATGGCCGCCTGTGTTTATGGTGGTTTTAGTTCTCTAGATGATTTTATTACTGGTACGCAAATGGACTTTGAAGAATTTCATGTAGTCTATGCATTTATAAAAACATTAGTTTTTGCGTTTGTACTAGCTACAATACCATCTTTTCATGGATTTTATATGAAAGGTGGCGCTTTAGAAGTTGGTAAAGCAAGTACAACCTCTTTTGTTTGGACCAGTGTAGTGATTATTATACTCAACTATTTTTTAACCCAAATGCTTTTAAGTTAATGATTGAAGTTAAAAATTTACATAAGTCGTTTGGGGATGTTAAAGTTCTAAAAGGTATAACTACTAGCTTTGAGAAAGGAAAAACTAACCTAATTATAGGACAAAGTGGTTCTGGAAAAACTGTTTTTTTAAAATGCTTATTAGGCTTGTTTGACTACCAAGAAGGCAGTATAGCTTATGATGGTAAAGTATTTTCTAAACTAACTGAAGATGAAAAGCGAAATATACGTGCAGAAATAGGTATGGTATTTCAAGGCAGTGCACTTTTTGACTCTTTAACGATTGCCGAAAATGTAATGTTTCCTCTTAAAATGTTCACCAAACAAAGCAAAAGCGAAATGCAAGACCGTGTGGACTTTGTTTTAAAACGTGTAAATCTTGCTGATGCGCATAACAAAATGCCTAGTGAAGCCTCTGGAGGTATGCAAAAGCGAGTTGCAATTGCGCGCGCCATAGTGAATAAACCCAAATATTTATTTTGTGATGAACCTAATTCTGGATTAGACCCAAGAACATCGATTGTTATTGATAATTTAATTCAGGAAATTACAGATGAATACCAAATTACCACTGTAATTAACTCTCATGACATGAATTCTGTAATGGAAATAGGCGAAAAAATTGTATTTCTTAAAAACGGTTTAAAAGCATGGGAAGGTTCAAACGAAAACATTTTTAAAACAGATAATGAAGTTGTTACCGATTTTGTGTATTCGTCTAACCTATTTAAAAAAGTGAGACGTATGTATATCGAAGAAAACGAATAGTATTTTATGTATTTAATAATGCGCTTTATTATTTTAAAACATAAACCGCATCTTCTTTAAGTTCTTTTACCAACCACTCCTTAAGGTCATTTTCCTTAGCAAGTTTTATACTATCGGTCATACTAGTGTTCCATTGTAATCGTATTACTGAAACGGTATCAATATTTATAAAATCTTTAGATTCTAACATTTTAGAATATCCAAAATATTCTAAATCTTTAAATCGCACCTTTGCATCGCGAGCAAGATTAGAAAATGACACTTGAGTATTGCTATTTTTAGATTCTATCTGCCTATTTAAATTAGTGATATTACTTTGCAATTCTTCAATTTGGTCTTGAAGTCTAGTTATGATGTAATCTTTATTATCCAAATCACGAATGGCTCTATCGTAAGCATCAGAAATTTTATCCAAACTTCTATTTTTATTCCCTTTAATATTTAGCGTGAAGTCCTTGATTTTTTCGTAATTCTTAACCTCATTATTTAAATCTGCTACTGTAGCCTCAGATACTTCACCATTAAAATAAAGTGTTATGGTCTTGTCATCCCAATTAGGCGTGCCTTTTTGTAGCCACAGCTCATCGTTAGGTTCAACTTCAATTTTCATAAAGTTGTTATAATCACTTTCTAAACCGCTCTGTCTAATAAATTTTACGAACGTCCAAATAGCTGGCGCCATTACCAAAATAGCTATAAAAGAAGCTAATTGTGCTATACGTTTACGCTTTTTAGAATTTGCATATCTAAGCATCGGGAAACGCAAAATTTTCAATACCACAAATGTAGCCAAGGCAATAAAAATAGTATTTATGGTAAATAAATACATGGCACCCAAAAAAATGTCAAAATCGTGTGCTAAACCATAGCCCGCAGTACATAATGGTGGCATTAAAGCTGTGGCAATAGCTACACCAAATATTACAGATGCAATTGTTCCCTTTTTGGTTCGCGCAATAATTAAGGCTGCACCACCAAAAAACGCGATGAGTACATCTCTTACATCTGGTTTTGTACGACCAAACAATTCGTTGGTCATAATATCGGCCGTTGGAAAAAATTTAAAAAATAGAAATGCCGCTAATAAACTCAATACAATCATTGTAGCTAAGTTTATCAATGATTTTTTAAGTGTATCTATATCGTTTATTGCTATAGATAAACCAACGCCCAATATTGGCCCCATTAATGGAGAAATTAACATGGCTCCTATAACTACCGCTGTAGAATCGGCATTTAAACCAATGGAAGCTACGAAAATTGAACATATTAAAATCCAAGCTGTAGCGCCTTTAAAAGGGATATCATTTTTTATAGCTTCAATAGTGGCAACCCTATCGGTATCGTCCCTAAAATCTAAAAGCTCACTTAAAAATTTTGATATACTTGCAAATAAACCTTGAGCATCTTTTTTTACTTCTTGCTTAGATTGCTCAACGTTATGTTCTTTTTTATCGGTGGTTTCTTCTTCAGAAAAATTAAATTTATTTTCTTCCATTCTAATCAAATTGCATCATTGTACATGCAATATAATATAAATTAGAATACAACACCCTTAAGTATTAACCGTATTTTTCTCCAAATTTATCTTTTACCTTTTGAAGTGTTTTCTTAATATCTTGCTCCTTAGTTTTTGGGTAAATAAGTAAAACATCTTCTTTATCCACTATAATATAATCGTTTAAACTATCAACAACTACTATCTTATTGTTGGCTGTTTTAATCATATTTCCTGATGCATCCTCGGTTAGTGTACGTGCATTTACAATGGCATTACCAGTATTATTTTTATCTAGTTTATCGTATAAACTGCCCCAGGTTCCTAAATCGTTCCAATCAAATTCAGCAGCAATAACATATACATTGCTTGATTTTTCCATGATAGCATAATCCACAGAAATATTCTCAGCTTTCGGATAATTTTCTTTTATAAAATCGCTTTCAGAATTTGTATTGTAGTCTCTAATACCCTTTTCAAACAGTTCAAACAATTTAGGTTGGTTATTCTTAAATGCATTTACAGCACTTTTTACACTCCACATAAAAATCCCTGCATTCCATAAAAAATTACCTTGGGCTATAAATCCCTTTGCCGTTTCGTAATCTGGTTTTTCTCTAAACTGATTTACAGATTTGATGTTTGATGTATTTGTTTTATCAAATTCGATGTAACCATAACCTGTATTTGGAAATGTAGGTTGAATACCCAGCGTCATCAACGCATCATTATCTTCACAAAAATTAAAAGCATCTTGTACATTTTTAGAAAACGTAGCTTCGTCTTCAATCCAATGATCACTTGGTGCTACAATCATTACTGCATCAGGGTTTTCCTTTTGAATTTTTAAGGATGCATACAAAATACATGGTGCTGTATTTCGCATTGCTGGTTCTAAAACCACTTGTTTTTGTTCTACTTCTGGCAATTGTTCTAAAACCAAATCATTATATCTCTCGTTAGTTAAAATTAAGATATTCTCTTTTGGAATTAAGTGCGACAATCGTTGAAAAGTTTTCTGTATCAAAGTATCTCCTGTTCCTAACATGTCGTGAAACTGTTTGGGAAAATCTTGAGTACTTACAGGCCAAAATCTAGAACCTACACCGCCTGCCATTAAAATAGCATAATAATTTTTATTCATTTTATTGTTTTATCAATTCAACTTCTGCATTAGCATTAAACAAATACAATTTACCTGTTTTAATCTCTACACACTCATATCGCTTTACGCGTTTTTTAAGCATTTTAAAAACTTTACCATTGTACAATTTAAATGTATGTCCCAAAGGTACTTCAAAAATAAAGGTTTTATCATTGGGTTCGTCAAATTGCTTTAATGCTAAGGCCAGTTGTATGTCTGTATCGCTAGATGCTTTTGGGTTCTTAAAGTGTTTTGCTAATAGTGGCAATAAATTATTTGGAAAAACCTCAGGGTTTAAAAAAGGTAACATTAAATGCTGAAAGGTTTGCTTCCACTCTTGCCCATGCGGTTTTATAAATCTGCCATATGTTTTAAAGGCTTCAAAATGTGCGATTTCGTGAATTAAAGTGATAAGAAATCGAAATTTATTTAAATTTGAGTTAATGGTAATTTGGTGCTTACCATCATACAGAGGCTTATAATCTCCATGTTTTGTTTTACGCTCTTTTTTTATTTTAACAACTAAGTTGCCATGTGCTAAAAGTGATTGTACCTTTAAAATTGCGTGTTTTGGAATGTAATCTTGAAATTGGGTTTGCATTAACACAAAAATAAAGGAAAGATTACAAACTAAATACTGAACTAGCTAAATTATAGTCGAATCCTAAAAAAAAGCATAAAATTCATAGCTTACGAATTGTTATATTTACACACAAAATAAAATTCAACTTTTTTAAAATTTCGTAATGTTTGAAGATTATCCTAAAACACGACTACCGCTTTCAAAAGAAATAAACAAAATATATCTCAAACACTACAAATCTAATAGAAATGGTAGCACTACAGCATCAGGACTAGCAAAAAAAATGGAGCAATGGCTTCATAAAAAAGTTAGTGAAGATGTTGATAAAACGCACACCAAAAAAACTTTAGAAATTGGTGCTGGCACACTAAACCAACTTAAATATGAGACCTCTAATCATTACGATATAATTGAACCTTTTGAAGCGCTTTACAAAGACTCTCCATTACTTAAAAATATTAACTCTATATATAAAGATATTGATGATATTGATTTAGAAAAAAAATATGACCGAATCACATCTATAGCAACATTTGAGCATATTTTGGATTTACCCAAAGTAGTAGCAAAATCCTGTTTGTTGATAAAACAAAATGGAACGTTACGTACTAGCATACCAAATGAAGGTACTTTTTTGTGGACATTGGGCTGGAAGCTAACTACAGGAATAGAGTTTAAATTAAAGCACGGTTTAGATTATTCAAATCTTATGAAACATGAACATGTTAATAATGCTAATGATGTAGATGAAATACTAAACTATTTTTATGGAAGTAATGTGTGTAAAGTTTTTGGCTTAAATAAAAATATTGGTTTTTACAGGTTTTATGAAAGTAGCAAACCTAACATTGAAAAAGCAAAAGAATACCTTAAATCTATCTCGCCAAAATAAATGAGTTTTACAATTCATAATTCCAAAAGAAGTCTATTTTATTTTTGTGTAGCATTACTAGTTTGCTTTGGTCTAAATGTAGACATATTTAAAGACTATGCTTTTTTAGATGCTTATGAATTGATATATACGGCAGATAGAGTCGATAATTTTCATTCTTTATTTATTGAAAACGGTAGGCCTTTATATGGGCTTTGGTGTGAATACCTCTATGGCTATTTTTTTGAAACTATTACAGAATTAAAATGGCCTAGGGCTTTTGCTACTATATGTTGTATTATTTTTTCCACCCAACTATTTAAATTTTTAACCAGCATAGGGTTTAAAACATTCGAATCTGCCATTTTTGCGCTATTAGTTTTAACGTTGCCTACATTTACTGTTTATTTTGCGTGGAGTACAACATCGCAAATACCACTACTACTTATAACCAATTTTTATGCTGGCGAACTATTACTTAGAGGTTTTTCTAAAGAAAAAACATTATGGCAACTAGTTATAATAAGTCTTTTACTTGTGCTTACTTCTATGTTTTTATATCAATCTACTGCAACAACTTTTATTTTACCTTTTTTAATAAAAACTATAAAAACCAACGACTTTAATTTAAAAGTTGTCAAAAAAATTATTGCCTTTACTTTTGTTTGCTATTTATTATATTACCTTTTATTTAAACTTACAATAATAGTTTCAGGACTAGAAGCAGCCAATAGAACATCTCCTAATTTATTGATTTTTATAAAAAAGATTATTAAGTTTTTTCTTTTTGAACTTAGAACTTTAGTAAAAAGTAGTGGTTTTTTATTATTCCCAAAGCTAGCATTTGCTGCTGGGATAATTTCTTTTTTTGGATTCTTTATTATTAAAATAAAGCAAAATATAAGTTTATATTTTTCAATTAGTCTCGTTTTAATATTACTATTTTGTTATTCCCCATATTTATTATCTAGTCAAAATTATTTTTCATTGAGAACAATTTCTACAACGGCCGTAGTTGTTCTTTTTTATCAATTTTATTTTATAAGACATTTAGTATTGAAATTTGAAAAACTTAAATTTGGAGTACCATTTTTGGCTATCACTCTGTTAATTTTATCCTTTTTTAACCAGAGAAAATATGTTGCGGGTTTGCAACATAAAGAATATGCTATATTAAAAAAAGCTTTTGAAGATTTTGATATAAATAACGTTGATAAACTAACCATTATAATACCCAAACACGAGCATTTACAACAATATGGGAATTTAAAAAATGGCTTTTCGGATGAATTTGGTCATTTATCATCAGCAAGAGATTGGGCTCCAAATCATTTATTTTCTCAAATAAAATGGGAACAAAAAAAATCTAAAACAAAAGAAGAAGTGTTTCCTGTTAGAAATATAATTGTATTAAAAACAAATGATACCTTAAAAAATTATGATCTAGATAATACAATAAATCTTGAAGCATTATTTGAAGCAAAATTTCCTAAACAGTAAACTATTTTATGTTCGTTTTTTTAATTAAGTAATGCGGTCTATTTTTACTTTGCATAAAAATTTTGCCAATATATTCTCCAATAATGCCAAGTAAAATCATATTTACACCTCCTATAAAGAGAACGCTTAAAATCACGGAAGTCCAACCTGCAATAGTTTTATCTGTAAAAATTGAAACATACAGGATATAAATAGAGTAAACAACTGTAATAAAAGAGATAAAAATACCTAAAATTACAGCGTAGCGTAGTGGTTTTACAGAAAAAGACGTAATGCCAGTTGCTGCAAAACTTAGCATTTTTCTTAATGAATATTTAGTTTTTCCTGTAAATCTTTTATCAGAATTATAGGCAACAGCAACTTGGTTAAACCCTACCCAGCTTACCAAGCCTCTGTAGAATAAATGATATTCTGAAATATCACGAACAAGCACGTCTACTATATTTTTATCAAGTAGTCTAAAATCTGCAGCTCCATTTTTTAATTGTACATCAGAAAGGTAATTTGAAATTTTATAAAATAAAGTTGAAGATAAGCGTTTGAGGGGGTTGATAAAATCATCTTTTCTAATTGTGTAAACAATATCAAAACCTTCTTCCCACTTTACTAATAAAGATTTTAAAATTTCAGGTGGATGCTGCAAGTCAGCATCCATAGTGATCACGCAATCACCTGATGCGCTTTCTAGACCAGCTTTTAATGCACTTTGATGACCAAAATTTCTGGAAAATGATATGTATTTAACAGCCGTATCCTTATCAGATAATGTTTCAATAATTGAAAGTGTACTATCGCTACTATTATCATCAATAAAAATAAATTCAACTTGCTTTTCGTTTAAAACAGACTTAACTCTTTTATACAACTCTATGATATTACCTTCTTCGTTATAGCAAGGAATTACAATACTTACCGTTACAGTTTTTTTGGGATCCATTTATAAAAAACTAATTATTTAAATAACCTTTTAGTAATCTAATTTAGAACATCTACCATACAAAAAACAATAAAAATAGCTAAGTTTAATATAAAGCAGCAATTACATTAGTTTTATTAGTTTGTTCATAGAATTAAAAGTATGAGTTGCCAATGCTTGTAATTCATCTTCATAATCATGCTCAGTATATCCAAAAACATCAAAACCTCCTGCTAGGGCAGCTTTTACTCCAGACACGCTATCTTCAACAACTAAACACTCATTGGGTTTAAAACCCATGGTTTTTGCGGCCCATAAAAAAACATCAGGTTTTGGTTTCCACTTTTGTATGGCATAACAACTAAAAATATGATTTTCAAAATAAGGCAACAACCCCGCAACTTCAAGGTTTAATCTTATTTTATTTTCGGGCCCACTAGATGCAACACAAAACGGAACTTTTAATTTATCTAGTACTTCTTTTATGCCTTTTATAGGTTGAATTTGCTTTCTAAAAGCTTCAAAAGTATTTATGCGATAGTCTTGTTCAAAATGGATTGGTATTGTATTATCAATTCTTTTAGAGATTACATCTATACATGCAGTAAGCGACTTTCCTTTAAATGCTATAAGTGATTGCTTGTAATCCATATTTGCCCCTAAAGCATTTGCCATATCTACCAAAACACCAGTGGAGATAGCCTCACTATCTACTAAAACACCATCGCAATCAAATATGATACATTTGTATTTGCTCATAAATTAAGGCGTAGAATTAGATACCTGTAATAACTTACCATTATAATAGACGTTGCCATTTAAAGCAAAATCAAAAATATAGCTAGCCATTTCTAGCGCTGTGGTTGGTGCTTTATATCCAGGAAATGCTTCCTCTAACATTTCAGTTTGTACAGCACCAAGTGCTAATACATTAAATGAAATACCTGTATCCTTATATTCTTCTGCTAAAAGTTCTGTTAATGTAATAACGGCAGCTTTACTAGAACTATAAGCTGCTAAACCTGGAAATTTCATACTACCTTGTACACCGCCCATAGAGCTTATAGTAACCACATGACTTTTATTTTCCATGTAAGGCAAAACAATTCTTGTAAGTTCTGAAACACCATAAACATTAGTTTTATACACATGCTCAAAATCTGCAATAGAAGTTTCAGCAAAAGGCTTATTTAACAAAGCACCTGCGTTGTTAATTAAAACATCAACATGCTTCCATTCGCGCTTAATATACGCTTCAACATTTTTATAGGCGTTACTATCACTTAAATCAAAAGAAAACGTTGTTACGTGTTCTAAATTTAGACTTTCAATAGGTTTTTCATTCCTAGAAAGCGCTAAAACTTTATGACCCGCTTTTGCAAAAAGTTGTACCAACTCAAAACCAATGCCTCTGCTGGTTCCTGTAATTATAATGTTTTTACTCATTTTTTATTTTTATTTCTTTTGAAACTGAATTCACCATGCCTTCTATAGCTGGAATCATGCTATTTATAAAATGTGTCATATGATTAAAATCCATGTTATCGGTTTCATCGTCCACATGATGGTAATAATCAAAATTGGTAAAATCGAAAGTAGAAATAGCATGCGCAGGTACTTTAAACTCTTGATAAAATGGATAATTATCTGAACGTTTAAAAAGCTGAAATTGTTTTGCTTTTGAAAAAAAACCTATGATTTTAGAACCTGCGTAGTTGTTTAATTTTTCGGCCATATTTGACTTTTCATAACCTGACACATATGCCATTATTTCGTTACTAGCTCTTGGCACACCAATCATTTCAAAATTAATCATGGTGTATACATCTAAATTTTCTGTTTTTAAACGTGCGGCTAAATGTTGAGAACCTTTTAACCCCATTTCTTCCGCAGCGTATAATGTAAATAAAATACTGCGCTTATTATTTTTTGTGTTAGAAAAGTATTTTGCCCATTCTAAAACTGCTACTGTTCCAGAAGCATCATCATTTGCACCATTGGCAATGGTATCACCTTTTACTGCTTTTGCTGTTCCAATATGGTCGTAATGCGCTCCTAAAATCACAAGCTCATTTTTTAATTTTGGATCGTTACCCTCTATAAAACCTACGATGTTATAGCCAATAATTTTTTTAACGTTAAAGCTATCTCTATACGTTTTAAAATAGGGTTTAATATTATTTTGCTTGAATTGATTTTCAATATAAACCGCTGCTTTCTCAATGCCTTCACTTCCCGTACTTCTACCTTCTAATGCATCTGAAGCTAAATACGCTACGCCAGATTTAACATCTTCTAACTTTACAAATAATTGTGCGGAAGTTTCAGTATTCTCAATATCCTGCACTGATTTTTCAATCGCATCGGGTTTGGTTTCTATAATTTGCTTTGAACCTCCGCAACTAAAAATAAAAACTAGAATAAATAAATTATATACGTATTTCATAATATGATGTATTTCGATTTTAAAGATAAAAAAACCTGCATCTTAAACGAAGCAGGTTTTAATTTATATTATATCTCTTATAATTTGTGCTATACTAACATTGTTACAGGGTTTTCTATATAACCTTTTAATGTTTGAAGAAATTGTGCTCCTGTTGCACCATCTACAGTACGATGGTCGCACGCTAGGGTTAATTTCATTGTATTGCCAACTACAATTTCTCCGTTTTTAACTACTGGTTTTTGAACAATAGCTCCTACTGATAAAATCGCAGAATTAGGCTGATTGATGATTGACGTAAAATAGTCGATTCCAAACATTCCTAAGTTAGAAACTGTAAATGTACTACCAGACATTTCATCTGGTGTTAATTTTTTATTTCTAGCTTTTCCTGCCAATTGTTTAACATCAGCACCAATTTGTGGTAAACTTTGCTCGTTTGCAAAACGTACTACTGGCACAACCAATCCATCAGGCACTGCAACAGCAACACCAATATGTACATGATTGTTTAAGCGCATTTTATCATCAAACCACTGCGAATTAACCTGAGGATGTTGCTTTAAAGCCAAAGCACAGGCCTTAACCACTATATCATTAAATGATATTTTTGTGTCAGGTATAGAGTTGAATTGTTTTCTAAAATCAATCGCATTATCCATATCAAACTCAACAGCCAAATAATAATGTGGCGCAGAGAATTTAGATTTTGTTAATGATTTAGCAATGGCTTTACGCATTTGAGAATTTGGCACCTCATCAAAATCTTCTTGACCAGATGGCACAAATTTACCAACCGCTGCCGCTCCTGCTGCTGGCTCATAATTTTCTATATCGCGTTTTATAATTCGCCCGTTTTCACCAGAACCTTGTATTTTGGTTAAATTAACACCTTTTTCTTCAGCCAATTTCTTAGCTAAAGGAGATACATATACGCGTCCGTTTTCAGTAACTGGCGTAGGTGTAGGTGCTGTTGTTTTTGTTTCGCTTTTTGCAGGTGTAGCCTTTTTAGGTGTATCTGCTTTAGTTTCAGCTTTTGGTGCTTCTGGCGTTTTAGCTGGTGCAGATGTTGTAGAAAAATTAGCAGCTACTCCAGAAACATCAGTTCCTGCAGGACCTATAATAGCTAAAAGTTCATCTACCTTAGCCGATTCTCCTTCTTTTAATCCTATTTCTAATAAGGTACCAGATTGAAACGACTCAAACTCCATAGTAGCTTTGTCCGTTTCAATTTCTGCTAAAATATCACCTTCTTCAACAGTATCACCTACTTTCTTCAACCAAGTTGCTACGGTTCCTTCTTCCATAGTATCACTTAAACGTGGCATGGTAACAACTATAACTCCTTCTGGTAATTCTTGAGATGTTGATTCTGTTTCTTGAGACGCTTCTGTTTTACTTGGAGTTGTATCTGCTTCGGTTTTTTCTTCTTTTACTTCATCAGATGAAGCTGAATCAGCACCACTTAAAATACCAGAAATATCCTCTCCATCATCTCCAATTATAGCTAAAAGCTCATCAACTTTGGTAGTTTCACCTTCTTGAACACCAATATGTAATAACGTACCTTCGTTAAAAGACTCGAACTCCATAGTAGCTTTATCTGTCTCGATTTCTGCTAAAATATCACCTTCTTCAATTTTGTCTCCTACTTTCTTTAACCAAGTAGCGACAGTACCTTCTTCCATTGTGTCGCTCAATCGCGGCATATTTACAACTATTGCCATAACTTATAATTTGTGGGGTATAAATGGATAATCTTCTTGTTCGTAAACCATATCGTATAACTGCTGAACTTCTGGGAATGGAGATTCTTCAGCAAATTTCTCGCATTCTGCTACACGAGATTTTACGCGTTTATCTATTTCTTTTAAAGCATCTTCTGTAGCATACTTTTTATCAAGAATAATATCTTTTACCTGTGTAATAGGATCTATTTTCTTGTATTCAGCAACTTCATCTTTTGTGCGATAATGTTGCGCATCACTCATTGAATGTCCTCTATATCTATATGTTTTTAATTCTAAAAATGTTGGACCACCGCCTTTTCTTGCACGCTGTATAGCTTCATCAAAAGCTTCAGCAACTTTTACAGGATTCATACCATCTACAGGGCCACAAGGCATTTCGTACCCTAAACCTAACTTCCATATATCATCGTGGTTTGCAGTACGCTCTACAGATGTTCCCATCGCATAACCGTTGTTTTCGCAAACAAAAACCACTGGTAAATTCCAAAGCATTGCAAGGTTAAAGGTTTCGTGTAATGAGCCTTGTCTTGCAGCACCATCTCCAAAACAACATAAGGTTACAGCGTCTTTATCGTGATACTTATCTCCAAAAGCAATACCTGCTCCTAGTGGAATTTGCCCCCCAACGATACCATGACCACCGTAAAAACGATGTTCTTTAGAAAAGATATGCATTGAGCCACCCATACCTTTGGATGTTCCAGTAACTTTCCCAAATAATTCCGCCATAACGCGTTTAGGATCTACGCCCATTCCAATAGGTTGAACGTGATTACGATAAGCAGTTATCATTTTATCTTTACTAAGGTCCATAGCATGTAAAGCACCAGCTAAAACTGCTTCTTGACCATTATATAAATGAAGAAATCCTCTTACTTTTTGTTGAATATAAACTGCAGCAAGCTTGTCTTCAAACTTTCTCCAAAACAACATGTCTTCGTACCATTTGAGGTAAACCTCTTTTGTGATTTTTTGCATCGACGAATTTTATGTGATTATTATGCGAAATACAAAAGTAATACTTTGCTGGGTATTGAAAAAACCCTTTATCACTGAAAGTATAAAAAATGTGAAAAAACTATAAATTATAGTGTTTTTTTAAACGATTCTTTTAATAGATTTAAGTTGGAATAAAAAATTAAAATAATAAATGATTTATAATTGAGATTTATCAAAAATTAAAGGCAATAGGTTTTCTAAAGAATTAGATTTTATGACCTGCCCCGAAACACCCATAAAATATATTTCAATAGGTGTGCTTTGTTTCACTTCATATTCTGCTATAGCTTGTCTACACGCACCACATGGTGGAATAGGCTTTAAGGTTTTATGCTTTAATGATCCTGCAATAATAGCTATTTTTAAGATTTTAGCTTCTGGATATTTTGCTCCGGCGTAGTATATTGCTGTTCGTTCTGCACACAAACCAGATGGATAAGATGCGTTTTCTTGATTGCTTCCAGTAATTACTTGGTTATTATCCAATAATAGTGCTGCACCAACTGCAAAGTTAGAATATGGTGCATGCGCATTTAATCGCGCAATTTTTGCTGCATCCATCAATTCAATTACATCTGTGGGTAATTCGCTTTCGGTTTCAAAAACAAATAATGTGGTATCAATTTTTAGTTCTCGCATAAGTAAAATTTGATATGTTTAAAACTACAATTCTATTTTAAACAAAAAACTATTGCCTGTAGAGCAATAGTTTTTTAACTTCAATATAATTGAATTTATTTAATATTCTATATACTCTCCAGCACCAATATTAAAGGTTAAAGAGAACCTAAGTGTATTTTCTAAAGGACTTTGAACTCTTGAAGCAGAGAACAAGTATGATAAATCAATATTTACAACATTGTATTTAAAACCAGCACCTAAGGATAAAAATTTTCTTGCGCCTTTATCTTCACTTTCATTAAAATATCCTGCTCTAAAGGCAAAAGAATCTTGATATGTGTATTCTGCACCTAAAGACCATGTAAACTCTCTAATCTCTTCACTAAAACCTCCTGGAGCATCGCCAAAAGATTGAAATATTCCAGATAAAAAACCTACATCTTGAGACTGTCCTTGGAAAATCACATTTTCTCTTGTAGGGTTAGCATCCAAATCGTCTACATCTTCTTCGTAAGTACCGTTACCGTTGTTATCAGTAAAACCAAACTCATCTCCCAATATAGGAGGCGTTGGCACAAGTAGTTTGGTTACTTCTGCAGTAATAGCTACTTTATTATAATCATCAAATATAAAATCGAAACCACCACCTAAACGTAATGTTGTTGGTTGAAAATTTTCAACACCTCCATCATCATATTTAAATTTAGGCCCTATATTTTGAATGGCAAATCCACCTCTCCATCTACCGTTAAAATCATTATATGCAGTTTCTTCACTTTGATAATATCCAGAGATATCAACACCAAAGGTATTTGCAGATGAGGCATCATTATTTCCAACATTCAATCTTAAATCTGAACGTAAATAACGCATAGCAACAGACATTGCGAATTGATCTGATAATCTTAATGCGTAAGAGGCATCAATGGTTAACTCATTAGGACGTTGAATTAAAGCTTCTGAGAATTCATCAGCACGAAATTCAATATCACCTAAAGAGAAATATTTTAGACTTGCTGCAAAAGAACTACGCTCATCTATTCTATTAAAATAGGTAACATTACCTAAAAAAATATCATTTACCAATTGACTTAAATAGGGTGTATAACTAACGCCTATTCCAGATTTAGCTTCTGAAAACACATATTTTGATGAGTTCCATTGTTGTGAGAATGCATCAACAGATGTAGCTACACCTTGATCTCCCATACCCGCAGCTCTAGCGTCTGGCGCAATTAAAACAAAGGGCACTCCCGTTGTAATAACTCGCGAGTCGTTTTCATTAGGAATAATTACAGTTTGAGCTGTTAAATTAAGCGTAAATACTAGTACAAACAACGCTATTAGTGTATTCTTCATAGTTTAGTTTTATAGTTGCAAATATAATTTTTTATTAGAGTATTACAAGTTTCTCTATTTTCTCTACTGTTTTATTTAACAAATTAGACTTTACTGTTAGCTTGTAAACATAAACACCTTTACCTATTTTCTCTCCAAAATCGTCTCTACCATCCCAAACAATGTCTTTTGATAGAGAGCTTGCCGATTTAATCCCTCCTGTGGTTTGTCCGTTTAGCGTTCTAACCAATTTACCAGACACAGTGAATATCTGTACTGAAACGTCTAAAGACTCCGAACTATTGTGATTAAACCAAAATTCTGTATAATTAACAAACGGGTTTGGGTAATTTAACACGTTATTGATTACCAATTCCTGATCTTGATCAAAAACTAAAAATTGAATTTCGGATGTTGACGAATTATTATAAACATCCCAAGCTTTTAAAGTTAATGTATGAAGCCCAGGCTCTAAATCTCTAAAAGGAAAACTTACAGTGCCACTTTGATAATCATCAACTTCCGTCTCATAATAATCATTTAGTATAAAAGGATTGGTTTCATCACCATCAATTATAGCCGATATATCATGACCAATACCACTTGCTGTATTTATACCATTTGCGTCTTCTAATTTTGCTAATAGTGTTGGAGATTCGTTAGTAATACCTCCTGAAACAAAATTTTCATCATTCATAAACAATGTAATTACAGGCCCCACATTATCTATTTCTGCATTTTCGTTTACACCACCAATTCTTATATTAGAAACATCACCACCGGCTTGATCTTCAGAGAAGCCTTCATTTGTAGCATAAAAACTTACTCTACCTAAACCAACTGGTACCGCTATATCTTTTGGTACTACAAAATCAAATTCAAACTGACCATTGGTTACAGAGGCCTGCCCTCTAAACACAATAGGCCCCAGAGTTTCAAAATCTAATACTATAAGTTCTCCTGCATTTCTAGTATTATCATTAGCTAAGGTTTGTCGCTGTATAAATTTATCGTAAATAGTGGTAGAAACTACACCGTTATAATTGCTTAATAGGTTACCATTTGCATCAGTAACCTCTCCTGCTAATTTTACTTTACCTAAAGCCTTTAGGGTATCTGTAGATTGCGCTACGGGAACATCATTTATTTCGGTTAAACGAATATTAGGCTTTGGGAATGCTAACTTCATTGCTGGATCGCCAATGTAAAACACCAATCGTCTTTGTGAAGCAAATCCAATATTTCTATCAATCTTGGTTAACCTTAGTGCTTCTGCTGTAGAGGGGTATTCATCATCACCAAACGTATCATTCTCACTAAAAGAAAACAAGTACTCTCCTAATGTATTATTGAAACTAATACCAAAATTAACAAAAACCTGTCGCGTAGTTGTTATTAAACTTATGGCGCCTGCTTGTTTGTTCCAATATGTAAACTCTCCAGCTGTTTTTCTAAAAGGATTATCAAATTTTGTAAACTCACAGGTTACTGTTACAAAACAGTTTAATCTACAAAAATTCTTAAAATTATCTATTGATGGTATATCTAAAATACGTTCTTCAGAAAGACCATCTTCTCCTCCGTGTCCAAAATAATTAACTACCAAAGCACCATTATCAATTACATTCGAAAATTCTTCAACCGCATCAGGGTATCTTTCTCCACCAGCTGATGATTCTTGCCTAAAAGAATCAGCATGAATTTTAACTACATTAATAAATGGCTTGTTACTTGTAACCTCATTTCCTACATTATCTGTAGTTTGTTGTATGATGCCTTCCCAATCTTTATCCACATCGTCAGATACTACCAAATAATTATTTCGCCATCTTCCAAATGAAGCTCTGGCATAATAGGTCTCAATCTTATCCACTAAATCTTTTGCTCTTTGGGGTGTATCTGCTAGAATACGACCCACAGCTATGTCTAAACGATCGCTATTGGCCATGGCGCCTTCGTTTTCATCCATCATACCGAAAAAATCATCAGAAACAAAAGAATTTGTTAAATTCAAACTACTATAAGAATGCCATGAAGGTACTATATTAGTGTTGTTTGGTATTCTGTCTTTATAGTCATATGATGCATCTCCAAATAAACATAAGTACTTTATTCTATTATCTGGTGTACTAGCATTATCATAAATATACTTTACTAAATTTCTAATAGCAGCAATATCTTGGTTTCCTGTACTAAACTCAGCATATATCTCGTTTAAACCAATTACTTTAACATTAAGTCCGTATCTATTTCTATTAATTTGTGCTAACCTTTCTGCTTCATTAATCATAGTATTGGGCGCAACAATTAAATAATCAACATCTTGAAAATTACCTTCGGCATTATTAAAAATAGTGCCTTTTATATTTTGATTTCTTACTACTCTATCTCTATCTAATTTTGGCTGATAATAATCTGAAGGCGACACAGCAACATATATTCTTTCTTCGCCCATTTGAGATTTGAAACTAAACGTAGATTCACCGTTACTATTTTCAACTCCTTTTACATCATAAATATTGGTAACATCCCAAACTTCAGAAAGTCTAGATGCATCAGAAATATTATAAGATACAATGCCAGAATTATTAATAACACTATTATTACTGAATTGAAATTGGGTACTATTAAATTTTAACGCTCTAGTTGCTTCAATCGAAATAAAATCTAAATATCCCTGAGCACTAGGATTGGATTCGTTATTATAATTAAGCTTTACTACAATATCACTACCAGTCACATTAACAGCTCCAAAATAAGAAGCCGCAGAACCTATAATTGTGTTGCTTGTTGTTCCAAAAGTTAAACTCTGCTGTAAACTACCATTAACGCTTACATCCATAGAGGTTGGCAAAGAGGAAGTTGAAGCCGTTAAAACTCTAATATTAACAGGCTCTGAAGTAATAATATCTGGAAAATTGAAATTGAATTCTTGTTCGTTTTCAATATTAAAGCGTTCTCCAAACCAACGCCTTCCTACTGTTCCTATATTATGAATATCGCGTTCATGAAATTTATACTCTTGGTAAGTATCTACATTTAAATCTGCAGCACCTGCTGGTTGATTTATGGGTTGAATTCTTTTACCATTTGCACCACCTACAGTTATGTAATAAAACGTTCTATCCGTGTAGCTATTAATATTAGTAATACTCTCTTCATTAAACCCTTTGGGGCCTTGACCATAAAAAAGAATAAAATCTTGATTATCAAAAACGCCATCCTCTTCTCCCACTACTTTTATAGCATTCTCAGTAACATCAAAAGGATATGGCTCTGCATTACTATAAGGTATGGCTTTACCACCGTTGCCGTAAATTTTTATACTTCTAGGGTCTACACTATTTACATTTACACCTAAATCTTGCAAAAACCCTTTAGTTAATCTAAAAACTCCAGTAGTATCAATATAAAACTTATACCAATCTCCAGTATTTAAAACGGAGTTGGTTATTATTTTTGAATTTGAGAAACGTTTAGAACTTATACTTCTTTTAGATACATTAACTAAGGTGTTATAATTTATATCGAAAGACACTAGCTTTTTATATCCCCCATTTTCATCTTTTAAAATTGGAGATAGCTCAAAATAGGCAAACTGTTTATTTCTTGATTTAGAATTTTTTAAACTAAACTTTAAGTCTGATGTTATTTTTGATGTATCAATATCTAAAAGTTCTTGTTGTGAAATGGACTGATATCTAGTGTTTGTTATAACAATTGAAGATTCGTTAATAGTTGTTGCCGTTTCCCATTGTGCTATAAACTGCAATCCAGCATCAAAGTCATAACTATAATAATTTTCATTAAAAGCTGGTAACTCCATAGAGCTTGCACCAAAAGTCAGTTTGGTGGTACCATTCCAATCTATTGAAAAACTTTTTTTTTGGCTAAAGCCCGCAATAGCTGTTAATAGCAGTATAATTAATATCTTCTCTTTCATGAACTAAAATAACGTGAACAACTGGCAGTTATTATTAAATAAAACAACAATTTTTTTCTTTATGTCAAAAATACAATAATAATTTGTGAAAAGTACCGTTATTTCAGTGTAGTAGTTTTGGAAAAAGTGCTAAAATCATCGATGAAATACAACATAATCAAGATGAAATACGTGTTTTTTTCGTCAAAATGCAAAAAATAGCTTGTTCTGTAAGGTTTAATTCTTATATTGCAGCTCCAAAACAAAAAATTTAGCTTACTTAAACGTATGAATATGAAAAACGTAGCGATATTAAAAGTATTCCTAATCGCAGTGCTTTCTGTTACAGCATTCAGTTGTAAAAAATCATCTAGTTCAAAAAATAGTTCTAGAGCTACAGGATGGCAAATTAACGGAAGAGATGGTGGTTTTCAATACAATACAAACTTTAAAGAGCAAGAAACGGCGCCTGGTTTAGTTTTTATTGAAGGTGGTACATTTACTAAAGGTCGTGTGCAAGATGATGTTATGCACGACTGGAATAATACACCCACACAACAGCACGTGCAATCTTTTTACATGGATGAAACTGAGGTTACCAATTTAATGTATGTGGAGTACCTTGATTACATGAAAAAACTATATCCACCTGATGATGAACTTTACAAAAACATCTATACCGGGATTTTACCGGATACACTTGTTTGGAGAAATCGTTTAGGATATAATGAAGTAATGACTGAGAACTACTTAAGGCATCCAGCATATGCTGAGTACCCGGTGGTTGGTGTTAGCTGGATTCAAGCGGTTGAATACTCAAACTGGAGAACTGATCGTGTAAACGAATTAAGCCTACAAAAAAATGGTTATAGAGATATAAGTGGCGAGCAAGATCCTGATAACTATTTTAGTTCAGACAGATATAAAGTAGACCCTAGTGCTTACGATAACGGAGAAGCAGATCCAAGAAGAAATAGAAATATTAAAGTTGATGCTGATGGTAATGAGACGGGTGTTTATGCTTCAATGGAAACAGGAGTTATAGGACCAAAATACAGACTACCAACTGAAACTGAATGGGAATATGCTGCATTAGGCCTAAGTGAATTAAGAAGTTATAACCTTTATAGAGGTCGTAAAAAATACCCATGGGACGGACAATACACGCGTTCTGGAAAACGTAAATATCGTGGTGACCAATTAGCTAACTTTAAGCAAGGTAAAGGTGACTATGGCGGAATTGCTGGGTGGAGTGATGATGGCGCAGATATAACAAATGCTGTTAAATCATACGCACCAAACGACTACGGTTTATATGATATGGCTGGTAATGTAGCAGAATGGGTTGCCGATGTTTACAGACCTATTGTAGATGATGAATTTAATGATTTTAACTACTACAGAGGTAATGTGTATACTAAAAATGCAATTACGGAAGAAGGTACAGTTAAAATTGTAGCTTCAGACGAGGTAGTTTATGATACATTATCAAACGGTAAAATTGTAGCTAGAAATTTACCTGGAGAAATTGTTAAAGTTGCAGTTGATGAAAACGAAACGTATTTAAGACCAAACTTTGATAGAGCTGATAATATAAACTTTAGAGATGGTGATAAACGTTCTTCGCGTTATTTTGAAAGTTTTGGTGAAGAAGATGAAGACGGAAATGCTGATGCTTCTGAAACTAGAAAAATGTATGATTCTCCAAAACATAGCATAAGAAGAGATTCTTTAGGCAACTTAATTAGAGAATACGACAAATCTAACAACAGAACATCTTTAATTAATGATGAAGTAAGAGTTTACAAAGGCGGATCTTGGAAAGATAGAGAGTATTGGTTAGATCCTGCTCAAAGACGCTACTTCCCTCAAGATATGGCTACCGATTATATTGGCTTTAGATGCGCAATGTCTCGTGTAGGTTCAAAATCTAAAATGGGAGCAAAAAAGAAAAGTTAATAATCTTAATTTTGATATGAAATTTAAAAAAGTCCTGATGTTAAATCAGGACTTTTTTTTACTTTTATTTTATGGATTTAAAAACACTACACAGCCTATATTTAGATTGCAACGCAGTATGTACTGATACTAGAAAAATTAAAAAAAAGGATATGTTTTTCGCTCTTAAAGGCGATAATTTTAATGGTAACACCTATGCGCAACAAGCCATTGCTAAAGGTGCTAAGTATGCTGTGATTGATGAAGAGGAGTTTCAAACTCAAAATACCATTCTCGTAAAAAACGTTCTTGAAACTTTACAACAACTAGCTACGTATCATAGAAACTATTTAAAAATTCCAATACTTGCATTAACTGGTAGTAATGGCAAAACCACAACTAAAGAACTAATTAATGTTGTATTGTCAAAAAAGTATAAAACAACTGCTACAAAAGGAAATTTAAATAATCATATTGGAGTACCACTCACATTATTATCTATGAAAAACGATACTGAAATTGGTATTATTGAAATGGGTGCAAACCATCAAAAAGAAATTGAGTTTTTATGTAATATTGCTTACCCAGACTATGGCTTAATTACAAATTTTGGTAAAGCACATTTAGAAGGTTTTGGCGGTGTTGAGGGCGTTATTAAAGGTAAAAGTGAGATGTTTGAGCATCTTATAAAACACAATAAAACTATTTTCTTAAATATAGAAGACAAAATACAAGTTGAAAAATCTCAAAACGGAAACACCTTTACCTTTGGAAGTAATAAAAACAAACCTGAAGTTGCAATAGATTTTATAGAGGCATTACCTTTTGTAATATCTAAATTCAATGCATTACATATTAAAAGTAATTTAATAGGAGACTATAACTTTAGTAATATAGCAGTAGCAATAGCCATTGGCAATTATTTTAAAGTAGAAGACAGTGCAATTAAAGCTGCTATTGAAAATTACATACCATCTAACAACAGATCGCAAATCATTCAGAAATCATCTAACAAAATAATACTTGATGCTTATAATGCGAACCCTACAAGTATGAAGGCTGCGCTTTTAAATCTAGAAAAGCAAAACGGTCATAAAGTTGCAATTTTGGGTGATATGTTTGAATTAGGAAAAGAAGCCAAAATTGAACATCAACATGTAACTGATTTGGTAACATCTTTAAATATTGATGACATAATATTGGTTGGAGAAAACTTTTTTCAATCTAAATCAAATGCTAAAAACGTACAGCAATTTAAGTCTTTTAACGGCTTTAAAGCAGCTATAAATCTAAACGACATAAACAACTCTGTAATTTTGATTAAAGGCTCTAGAGGAATGGCATTAGAACGTTTTCTGGATATTTAAAAGACCTAGCAGTATAAATAAAAAAAGCTTCCATTTCTGGAAACTTTTTGTGGGCGCGAAGGGATTCGAACCCCTGACCCCTTGGGTGTAAACCAAGTGCTCTGAACCAACTGAGCTACGCGCCCTAATAATAGGTGTGCAAATATAATCTAGTTTTTAATACTGCAAAAACTTTTTTGAGAAAAATTTAAATTATTTCTGCCACTACAAATGTGCTGCCTCCAATAAAAATAAAGTCATCTTTAGTAGCATTTTCTAAAGCTGTTTTATAAGCTTCATTTACAGAATTATAACACGCACCTTTTAACTTGAACGCTTCCAGTTCATGTTGTAATGTTTCAGCATTTTTTCCTCTTGGGATATTAGGTTTACAAAAATAATAGGTTGCGGTTTGTGGTAATAAATCGGCTATAGAGCTTAAGTCTTTATCTTTTACAACACCAAAAACTATATGAAGATGTTTAAAATCTTCTTTTTGTAGTTGCTGCATAACATATGTTAAACCCTCTTTATTGTGTCCTGTATCGCAAACAACTTTTGGGAGTTGTTGCAAAATTTGCCATCGCCCTAGTAGGCCTGTATTTTCAACAACACTTAAAAATCCCTTTTCAATATTTTCCTTTGAAACTACATAACCTTTACATTGTAATTCTTTTACAGTTTGTAATGCTGTTTTTATATTTTTAGATTGATAAGAGCCTATCATATCTGATGCATATACGCTATCAATAACTTGATCTGCATATACAATTTTTGAAGTATTAACTTTTGCCAAAGCATCAAAAACTGGTTGCGTTTCCTTTTGAGTTTCTCCAATTACTACTGGCACGTTAGGTTTAATAATACCGCCTTTTTCTCCAGCAATTAACTTTAAAGTGTCTCCTAAAAATTGGGTATGATCTAACCCTATGTTTGTAATTACCGAGACTTCGGGTGTTAGAATATTTGTAGAATCTAAGCGTCCGCCCATACCAACTTCAACTACAGCAATATCCACCTTCTGTTTTGAAAAATAATCAAAAGCCATACCTACTGTCATTTCAAAAAATGATAAGGTATATGCATCAAAAAACGCTCTGTTTCTTTTGATAAAACCAATTACAAATTGTTTACTTGCAGGAATACCATTTATTCTTATGCGTTCTCTAAAATCTTTTAAATGAGGCGATGTGTATAATCCAACTTTATATCCAGCTTCTTGTAAAATTGAAGCAACCATATGGCTTGTAGACCCTTTACCATTAGTTCCTGCTATATGTACAGATTTAAAATTTTGTTCAGGATGCTTGAGGTGTTGCGCTAACTTTAAAGTATTAGATAAATCTTTTTTAAAAGCAGTTTTACCTTGGCGTTGATACATTGGCAGTTGCGCAAACATCCAATCTAGCGTATCTTGGTACGTCATAAATTATTGACTCAATTTAAAGTTAACACTAACAAAACCTATTTGACGAGAAGGTGCCTTAGAATCGGCTGGCCATTTATGTGATAATGCTATTTTTTTTGCTGGTTCTAATAAACACTGCGCTGTATTTGTAGTGCCTCGAACGCCAGGTGTAGCTTCTATAACATTACCGCTTTTGTTTACAACAATCTTTACGATTACCATTCCAGATTCGTTGCAGTCTTGTTTCAATCTTTTAAATGAAGCGCTACCTCTACCGTTTAAACCATAGCCAACACCTCCACTTCCTGAGCCTTGACCCCCAAAATAACTTGGTGCATAAGGATTACCATCTAACTGCCCTTTATCACCAGCGCTATTATCGTTACCTTCACTTCCAGTTTCTGCTCCATCAGATTTAGATACACCACCAATTAATGCATCTAGTTTTTTCTTTTTTTCCTCTTGTTCTCTTTTTTCTTTTGCAATTCTATCAGCTTCTGCCTTAGCCTTAGCTTCTGCGATGGCTTTGGCTCTTGCCTCAGCTTCTTTTTGTTTTTTTATGGCGATTGCTTCAGCATTATCTTGAGTTAGCACTTCTTCTTTAGCTTCAGCTGCTTTTGTAGGTTCTGGTTTAGACGCTTCGGGTTGCGGTAGCTCTTCAACAACTTTAGGTTGAGATTTTACTGGTTTTTTAGGTTGTACGTTTCCTTTACCAAAATCTGAATTTCCAAAATTTACAGCAACACCATATTCTTCTGGAGGATCTACAGCAAGCGGTCCAGCAACAAACAACAGCAATACTAAAATAATAGCAAGTAATGCTGTTATTTTTGCTGAATTACGTTCGTGTTTAGTTTCTAAATACTTCATAAATAGAATGCTAATATAGCTTTTCCGAAGAAATAATATTATTTATTTGGCTTAACTGCTAGAATTACTTTAAACTTATTTCTATTGGCTATATCCATAACCTTAACCACATTTTCTACAGGAACAGATTTTTCTGCCCTTAAAACAATCGTTGGCTTATCTTGTTTTGATAATGCTGCTAAAAGTTCGTTTTCTAAAATACTTACACCTACCCTTTTTTGATCGATGTAATAGGTTAAATCCTTTTTTATACTCACAGCAACTGACTTTTTATTTTCAGTTTTACCACTTGCCTTTGGTAGTAAAATATCTATTGCATTTGTAGTTACCAATGTAGAGGCTATCATAAAAAAGATGAGTAATAAGAAAACAATATCCGTCATTGACGACATATTAAATTCTGGTGTTACTTTATTTCTTCCTCTTATATTCATACTATGTAGGTTCGTTTAAATGATCTAAAAACTCTAAAGAATTTGCTTCCATTTGGTACACAACTTTATTTGTTCTTACTACCAAATGGTTATAAGCAATATAACCAACAATACCCACTATTAAACCTGCCACAGTAGTTGTCATAGCAGTATACAAACCACTTGCTAATGTATCCATTTGTATGGTGCCTCCTGCATTTGCAAGTTCAAAAATAGCCAATATCATTCCTATTACCGTCCCAAGAAACCCAATCATTGGTGCTGCTCCTGATATGGTGGCTAAAACACTAACATTCTTTTCTAACTTATATATTTCTAATCTACCTGCGTTTTCTATTGCGGTATTAATATCAGCTAATGGTTTACCTATTCTTGTAATACCTTTATTTATTAATCTAGATACAGGAGAGTTTACTTGAGCACAAAGCATTTGAGCAGAATCTATCTTACCATTACTTACATGATCTTTTATTTGATTCATAAAGTTTGAATCTACTACCGAAGCTGCTTTTATAGCAAATAGACGTTCAAAATAAATATAAGTAGCTATTATGAGTAAAATAAATAAAATGGCAATAATAAGCTGACCCGCTAAACCGCCGCTAGTTATTAACTCAATAATCGAAAGTGTTTTTTCAACAGATTCCCCATCTGCTAATTCTGTACCCGCTTGGGCGTCTTGTAATAAAATGTTTAGCATATAATTTTAGGTTAATTGCAACTTTATAACGCATGTATTGTTGCTAAAGTATAACATTTCTAGTTTTCCATTGTATTTACTATGTATTTAAAAAGCCGAAAGATTAGCAAAAACTAATCTTTCAAACTCTATATCAATATAACTACGTTAATTTAAAACAATGTTCTTGTTACCATAAAAGCTGCAGCACCAACTAAAAAACCAGCTAAGGCTAGCCACGAAATCTTTTTTAGGTACCAAAAGAAATCTATCTTCTCCATACCCATAGCAACAACGCCCGCAGCAGATCCAATAATTAACATGCTTCCACCAGTACCAGCAGAATACGCTATAAAATGCCACAATTCATGATCTACAGGCTCAGTAAACATCCCTAAACTAGCTGCTACTAGAGGCACATTATCAATAACTGCTGAACCTACACCTAATAATAAAACCACTAAATCTGAAACGCCGCCAGAGTGCATCTCTGTTCCTAATTGTGGTACGTTCTCTTGTAAAGAACTGGCAAAACCAAATAATATCCCTAACGATTCTAAAGCTGCAACCGCCATTAAAATACCTAAGAAAAACAAAATACTTGGTAATTCAATCTTAGATAAAGATTGATGAACAGGGCTATGGTGTGCATGCATTTCACTTTCTTCGTCATCAAATTCAGTCATACTAAATTTGGAACTACTGTAAATTTCAGCAAATGTTGCAACAACTCCTAAAGATAACATCATACCCACATATGGTGGTAAATGTGTTATTACCTTAAATATAGGCACAAATATAATGGCACCCAATCCTAAATAAAGCATAGTAGCACTAAATTTAGATTTAGGTTTATCGTTGGCTTCAGTTATCTCTAAATCGCCTTTAAATGCTGGCAAAAATGAAGCGATTAAAGAAGGTACAACCATACATAGTAACGACGGTATTAATAAATAACCTATTAAATGTCCGGTAGTTACTTTTTTACCAATCCAAAGCATAGTAGTTGTAACATCTCCAATTGGTGACCATGCACCACCTGCATTTGCAGCAATAATAATTAAACCTGCATACCATATACGAACGTCTCTATCCTTCACTATTTTTTGAAGAATTGATATCAATACAATGGTTGCGGTTAGGTTATCAATAATTGCGGATAATATAAATGCTAATATTGAAAAAATCCACAATATCTTGCTTTTCTTCTTAGTTTTAATAAAGTCTTTAATGGTAGTAAATCCGTCAAAATAATCTATAATTTCAACTATAGTCATTGCACCTAATAAAAACACTAAAATTTCAGCGGTTTTACCTAGATGATGCAACAATGTTTCTTCCATTAAATGCATTTTTTCTTCGCCAGCAAACGATCCAAAATTATCTAACAATGCATGTTTACCTGAATCAAACCATTGAGGAAAGCTTTCTAAGCCTAAGGCAATTAACGCCCAACATACAGCCATCATAACTAAGGCGGGTATTAACTTGTCTATTTTTATACTATGCTCTAAAGTTATGGCTAGATAGCCCATAACAAATACCAAAATAATTGCTGCTTCCATAAAATATTAATTAAATAAGTTGATTTAGTGCTATTTCAAATGCTGTAGCACTCATTCCTGTTTTAGATTTATTAGTGTTATAAACTTTTTCTATTGCGCGTTTTATAGTGTTTGATGTGTCGTTAAAAATAGCATCATCAGTCATAGTTACTTTCTGTTCCATAAAATAAGCAAAAACGCGAGCCATTCCACAGTTTGATATAAAATCAGGAATTAAACTCACCTTATAATCTGTATGCTCCATTATTGGTCCAAAAAATATTTCTTTATCAGCAAAAGGTACATTAGCACCACATGATATGATTTCTAATCCGCTATCAATCATCTCGTCTATTTGATGTATAGTAATTAATCGAGAGGCTGCACATGGTGCAAAAATCTCAGTTTGTAATCCCCAAATTCTTTTATTAATTTCCTCAAAAGGCATTAAATTTTCGGCTACTAATGTATTACCTTTTTTTTGAAGAAACATAGCTTTTATTTCATTAAAAGAAAAACCATCTTCATTTATTAATCCTCCAGCTATATCAATAATACCCACAACTTTTGCTCCCATTTGAGAAAGGTAAAAAGCTGCTGCTGCACCCACATTACCAAAGCCTTGAATTACAGCACGTTTTCCTCTAATAGAACCACCATAAATATCATAATAATGTTTTGCGGCTTCGGCTACCCCAAAACCAGTAATCATATCTGCAATTGTATATTTTTTTGATATATCGGGCGAATACTCGGTATTCTCTATTACCTTTATTACACCTTGGCGCAATTGCCCAATTCTATTTATTTTATCGGCTTCAGTTGGTTTAAAATGTCCATTAAAAACACCTTCTTGAGGGTGCCACACACCACTAGCTTCAGTAATAGGTATTACTTCGTGGGTTTCATCAACATTTAAATCGCCTCCTGTACCATAATAGCTTTTTAATAAGGGAGACACCGCCCTGTACCAGCGTTCTAAAACACCTTTTTTACGAGGATCTTTCGGGTCAAAATTTATACCAGATTTTGCGCCACCAATTTTAGGGCCAGAAACCGTGAATTTTATTTCCATCGTTTTTGCGAGCGACAAAACCTCATTCATATCTAAACCTTTCCGCATTCTAGTTCCGCCACCAGCTGCACCACCTCGTAATGAGTTAATAACAACCCACCCTTCGGCTTCTGTTTCAGAATCTTTCCAATTAAAAACTATTTCTGGAACTTTACTTTCAAATTTATTTAATAATGCTTTCATCTTTATTTAACTGATTCATTTTTAAACTCACACATATTGTAATATTTATTAAATAAGTGTAGCTAAAGTTGAGTCATGATAAAGTGATTTTTAATTGTGTTATAGCAAATATATGAAACAAAAAGACCTTAAAAAGATTAATTCTAAATTAATTTAAGGCCTAAAAACGATACCTGAAACATGATTTTTAGAGGCTCCTGTAACGCTTTTCAAACAATTGACTTCGTTGCGAAGTTTTAAAATTCCTAAAAAAGCAAAAATCAAAGCCTCTTTAAATTCAACAACCTTATTCTCGGGGATTTTTATCTCATTATTACAGTGGTCCTTTAAACGACTAATTAAGTAAGTATTATAAACACCTCCTCCAGTTACCAAAACCAAAGCATTTTGTTTTTTATTAATTTCTTTTGAAATTTGAATCGCAATATGCTCACAAAAAGTGCAAAGAATATCTTTAATTTCTAATTTAAACGCGTCAATTAAAGGTATTACTTCAGATTTAACCCACTCTAAACCCAGTGATTTTGGGTGAGTCAAATCGTAAAAATCTAATTTATTGAGCTGCGCTAACATATTTTGGTTTATAGTTCCAGACAAAGCTATTGCGCCTTCATCATCATAAGAAAAACCTAATAAATTAGTGTAATGATTTAAAACAATATTAACAGCGCAAATATCATATGCAATTCTTTCATTATGTATTTCTAAAGAAATATTAGCAAAACCGCCTAAGTTTAAACAAAAATCGTATTCAGCGAAAAGTAATTTATCACCAATAGGAACCAATGGAGCACCCTGTCCTCCAAGTGCAACATCTTGTACCCTAAAATCACAAACCACGGTTTGCTTTAGTAATTTTGATAACAATGGCATATTGCCAATTTGGTAAGTTACTCCTATTTCAGGTTGGTGTAGCGCTGTATGCCCATGAGAGCAAATAGCATCTACTTGATTAATTGTATTAAACTCAATAAATTTTTTTATTGATAGAGATAAGTATTCCGTATAAACTTCATCAATTTGTTTTAACGCTTCTGGGGTTTTCTCAACTAAGGTTCTTAATGTATTAACCCAATGTTCGTTGTAAGGTATTGTTTCTGAACACAGTATATCAAAACTCCACGCATTTGTAAATGTAAATTTAGCGTACACCAAATCTATGCCATCTAAAGATGTACCAGACATCACACCAATTACATTATATTCCACTTTAAACATTAGAAGCAAATTTAGCAATCTGTATTAAAAAATTCACACTAAAAAACTATATTTGTAAATAATATTTACCAAAACAACATTTTATTTACGAATTATGAATTTTAACCTATCAGAAGAACATAAAATGATACGCGACGCCGCTCGCGATTTTGCCCAAACTGAATTACTCCCAGGAGTGATTGAAAGAGACAATAAACAAGAATTCCCAGATGCTTTGGTAAAAAAAATGGGAGAGCTTGGTTTTATGGGTATTATGGTCGATCCTAAATACGGTGGTAGCGGTATGGATACCTTATCGTATGTTCTTATAATGGAAGAATTATCTAAAATTGATGCATCAGCCTCAGTAATAGTTTCTGTAAATAACTCGTTGGTTTGCTATGGTTTAGAAGCCTACGGCAGCGAAGAACAAAAGCAAAAATACTTAACCAAATTGGCTAGTGGAGAACACGTTGGTGCATTTTGTTTAAGTGAACCAGAAGCAGGAAGCGATGCCACATCGCAACGAACCACAGCTATTGACAAAGGCGACCATTATCTCATTAATGGCACAAAAAACTGGATAACTAGTGGAGGTAGAGCAGATACATACATCGTAATTGCCCAAACCGATAGAGATAAAGGTTCTCACGGCATCAATGCATTTATAGTAGAAAAAGGGATGGAAGGCTTCCACATTGGTCCAAAAGAGGACAAATTAGGAATTCGCGGGAGTGATACCCATACACTACAATTTAACGATGTTAAAGTACCTAAAGAAAACCGAATAGGCGTAAATGGTTCAGGGTTTAGGTTTGCTATGAAAACCCTTTCTGGAGGTCGTATCGGTATTGCTGCCCAAGCATTAGGCATTGCTCAAGGCGCTTACGAGTTGGCTTTAAAATACTCCAAACAACGTAAAGCTTTTGGCACAGAAATTTGTAACCATCAAGCCATAGCCTTTAAACTTGCAGACATGTATACCGAAATAGAAGCAGCTAGAATGTTAGTTCTAAAATCTGCAGCCGATAAAGATGCGGGCAAAAACTACGATAAATCCAGTGCTATGGCAAAGTTATACGCCTCAAAAGTAGCAATGGAACAAACGGTTGAAGCAGTTCAAATCCACGGTGGTAATGGTTTTGTAAAGGAATACCATGTAGAACGATTAATGCGAGATGCTAAAATTACTCAAATTTATGAAGGCACTTCCGAAATTCAAAAAATTGTAATCTCTAG
>CALDUF010000087.1 GCA_937923515.1 uncultured Flavobacteriaceae bacterium | reverse complement strand
AAACGTTACAGTTTTGGTTTCTCCTGGCTGTAGTGCTATGCGTTTAAAACCTTTTAATAATTTTAGATAACGCCCTACTGATGCATAATCGTCTCTAACATACATTTGTACTATCTCATCGCCTGCCCTATCTCCAGTATTAGTAACCTCAACCGAAACAGTTGTAGACCCATCTTTGGAAATTGACGCATTGGCCAATTTAGGGGCACCATACTTAAATGTAGTATAACTTAACCCGTAACCAAATGGGAATAATGGTGACTTATCATTAAATCGGTACTTTCCTTTTCCTGACCCAATAAAATCTGGGCGCTCTAGATACGTAACAGGAACTTGCCCAACAGAGCGAGGAAAAGACATTGTTAATTTACCCGCTGGATTTACGTCTCCAAAAATCACATTGGCAACAGCATCACCAGCTCTCATACCACCATACCAAGTTTCAAGTACAGATGGTATATTTTTGGCGATATAATTTATACTTAATGGTCGCCCATTAATTAAAACAACAATTACTGGTTTTCCTGTTTTATGAATTGCCTCGACTAATTCGTTTTGAACACCATACAAATCAAGATCAGAACGATCTCCACCTTCACCACATGTTCTATGAGAACTCCCTACTACTAGAACAACAGCATCTGATTTTTTTGCAGCAGAAATAGCCGCAGGAAATCCTTCTTTTGAAAAACTATCAATATCACAGCCTTTAGCATAATTTATTTTTACGTTGTCTCCTACTTTTTTCTTTAAACCATCTAAAACTGAAACATAATAAGGCGGTAATCCTGAATAGCCACCCAATAGTTTATACGTTCCTTTTTTAGGTTTTTCTTCATGAGCATTAGGCCCAATAACTGCTAAAGATTTTATTTTTGACAAATCAATTGGCAAAAGATTATTATCATTTTTTAGCATGATAATAGATTTTTCAGCAACCTCTAAGGCAAACTCACGGTGTTCTTCACGACCTGCATTTACTGTAGCTTCATCAATTTCTTTTGGCTCATTATCAAATAACCCTAATTTATATTTTGCAGTTAAAATACGCGATGTAGCTTTATCAATATACGGCATTAACGATGCATCTTGAGTTACCGTGTCTTTTAAAATATTACTGTGATAGGTTGCTAACTTCTCATGCTTCCCAATCACCAAATCCATGTCAACCCCTGCTTTTAATCCTAAAATAGCCGCTTTAGTTCTAGTTTCGGGAATAAAATGCATGGTTTCTAGTCGGCCTACATCATTATTATCAGAAACAATAAAACCATCAAAACCTAACTCGTCTCTTAAAATATCCTGTAACAACCAAGTATTCATATGACAAGGCACACCGTTAAAATCTTGATGCCCTGGCATAACAGAACCTACTTGAGCTTCCTTTACTGCTGCCTCAAACGATGGCAGGTAGACTTCACGTAAACGACGTTCAGACATATCGCTAAAACCACCATTTATACCACGACGGTTTTCTGGATACCCAACAAAATGTTTCGCTGTGGCAATCACATGATTTTCATCAAATTGTTCATCACCGGTACCTTGTAAACCTTCTATAAATGCTACACCCATTCGCGATACCAAATATGGATCTTCACCATACGATTCTTCAACGCGGCCGTAGCGCGCATCTCCAGCATACACATCTAAATTAGGTGAATAACAATGTGTAATACCTAATGCGCGTGCTTCTAGTGCTGTTTGAGACGCCATTTTTTTGATGAGTTCTGGCTCCCAAGTTGAAGCACAAGCCACGGCTTGTGGATAAACAGTAGTATTACCGTAATAATCAAGTACAAGCCATAACCCATGTAATGCTTCTCCGTATTTCATAAAAGGAATACCTAACCTATCATTGGCAGGTGCATCCTGTGTCATTTCAGCAATTTTTTCATCTAAAGTCATTTCGCTTATTAGCTGTTCTACTTTTTCTGCTATTTCTGCATCTTCTTTAGATACATCACTGGTATCTGATTTAGAATTACAATTACACAACAGTATTGATAAAAAGGCAAGAAATATTATGTTTTTCATAAGTTTTATATTGATTCTATTTAATTATTGGAAGTTTTTGATACCTGGTACAATTTTAATATTCAGTGCTTTATTATCTATTGGCCACTTTAAAATGATTAATTTTTGTGTGTTAGCATCCCAAATAAAATCTGAAGGATTACCGTAAACGGGACACTTGTAAGTTTCTAAACCAATATTTTTTAATGGGTTGTAATACATCACAAAATCATCGTTTAGTATTACAGAAAACCCATCGGGATAATGTCTGTTAGCACCTATAAATATTTTAGAAACACCCTTAGTATTATCAGCTTTAATATTTAGATTTAGAGTTCGTGTAGCGTGATTAAATAAAAACGATTGAATATCTCCTGCAATGCTTTGCGGAAAAGGTCTAGAAATAACATCAGTTATATATTTACGCTCTACAGTACCCGCATCGGTTTTATCACTAAAAATAGACCAAGTTGAAGGGCCTCCTGGTAAAAAATTCTGCATGGTTCTATTGCCCAAAAACCAAGCTTTTATTGACCCTACACCCATACGATCAAAAACCTCAGCGGTTCTAATATAAAGCTCTCTATACTTTAATTGCCCAAGGTTTCCTTCTATTAACGTATCTGTAGTTGCAAAGGTTGGAAACCCCCATTCTCCAATAAGAATTGGTGCATTAAGCATATCAGATTCTTTATCAAACCTATCCATATTACGTTTTATAAAATCAATATTATTTTGATAAATATGAGGTGCAAAAATGATATTTTTTCGATTAATTGGTGCTGTAATTTCGGCATATTGGTTGTTATCTATTTTTTCACCTTTATTCATAAAAACAGATTGAAATAAAATCATTTTATCTGCATTTATTTTTTGACTTTCGTCAATTATTTTTTGATATAAAGGAATTAGGTATTTGTTTGTTAAATTTTCGTAAGATATATCCATGGTTAGCTTTCTAGGTTCATTAACCACATCGTAACCTAACACAAAAGGCGCTTTGGCATATCGTTTCCAAATTATTTTCCAAGCGTCAATATACGTATCGTATTCCCCTTTTTTATTTTGCCAAAATTTTTCCCAAATAAATTCATCTACACCGTAAACCGTCATTTTAAAAACAGTTTTAATACCTGCATTTTTTCCTAAATCAACTAAAGTATCGAGCTTTTTTAAATAATTTGGATCAATCTTACCTCCAGGAAACTTACTAAGTTTTCCTAATTCTAAACGTATAACTTGAGTGTTAGCTCCCATACGTACCATACGCGCATAGTCATCACTATTAAAAAACACCTCACCTACATGATCATTTGTGTTTACAACAAAACCTCTTGGAATAATATGCCTACCAGAATCATCTCTAAGCCCATGCTTTATTTGAGCATAAGAGTTTAAAGATAACATGATGCTAAATACAAGAATTATTTTTAACTTCATAAATTGTATAGCTATTTTAAGTCGTTTTAATAATATACTTTAAATCAAAAATAGAAGTCGTAATTGATTTTCCTGTCCTGCACAGTGCTGTAAATAAATAAGCCGGAGAAAAATTCCTCCGGCTTAAAAATAAACTAATATAAAACTAAAACACTAATTTCTATATCCGTTGTTTGTTGGGTCTGATTCTAATAAATTTGGATTTAATAATATTTCATTTAAAGGAATTGGTAATAAAACATGAAAATCTCTTATGTTTTCCCCTGGAGTATAAGTTTTAAATTCTGCGTTACGAACAACATCTATATAAATACCCCATCTAATTAAATCGTATCTTCTATGGGCTTCTGCAGCTAACTCCCACTTACGTTCATCGTAAATAGCCTCTCTAAATTCTTGTTGACTAAGGCCTAAAATGGCTTCAGCTTCTTCTTGAGTTTCATAAGCACGCTCTCTTATTCCTCTTATATATTCAAAAGCAGTATTAGGGTTTCCTCCTGGGCGCTCGTTTTCACACTCAGCAGCCATTAAAAATACATCTGCCAATCTAAATACTAATCTATTATCGCCATGATTAAATCTTGGAGACGTTCCAAAATCTAGATTCATGAACTTAGGCATGTATGTGTTATTTAACTGGAAGCCTTCATAAGAATCCATAATATTTAACGGTCGTCGCAAATCGTTCATGGGGAAATTTTCAGCGAAGTCCTTTGACGCAATTTGAAGTCCAGTACCATTAAACTCTTCACCATTAGCAGCCAAAGCAGCTCGTAACGGGTCTCTATCATCTGCATTTGCAGGCTCATCTCTTATACGTGGATTGAAGAGGCTTGGTCTCCAATAATTATTCCCAGCAAACGCGCGACCTGGAAAGGCTGGCTCAAACATCCCAGTGATATTTCTAGCAAAATCTAAAGACCAAATAATTTCTTCATTATATTCGTTATTTGGATCGAATACATCTTCGTAATTAGATAGCAAACTGTGAGGTGATTGGTTTATTATTTCAAGACACTTATCTAATCCTGCTTGCCAATCTTTAGCTTTCATGTGTATTTTAGCCTCTATAATTGCTGCTGCCCATCTAGATGCTCTACCTCTATCCTCGTTTTGAAAACTAGAAGGCAAATTACTTTGCGCAAACGTTAAATCATCTAATACACTGGCTATAATAGTAGCTTGATCGGTTCTTTCTAACGAAGCAATCTCTTCTAATGGGAGAACTTCAGTATAAAAAGGTGCATCACCCCAAAGGTTGGTAATATGCCAATAGGCCATCCCGCGGATGAATCTGGCGTCTGCAATAACATCGGTTTGAACATCTTCTGAGATTGCTCCATTCCCTGAAACACGCTCAATAATAGTATTACAATTTAATATAACCCTGTAAAGATTTTGCCATGTATCTGATACACTCATTAACTGGTTGGATAGGTCTGCAGTTACTTCACTCAATGTGTAATTACCCATTACTTCAAAAATTGGATGCGGACGATTAGGCTCTATAATATCCACCCCATTATCGTACCAATTATCTAACCCTGCTTGACCGTAAATGGAGTTATTTTTAAGTAAGGAGTATATACCCGTCATACCTTGTTTTGCATCTGCATCAGATGCGAAAAAATTATCTGGAGAAATAATATCTCTCGGTTCTTCCTCTAAAAATGAATCACAACTAAAACAAGTGATTATAGTTAAGAAAAGACAAAAAATTAATTTATTTGTTTTCATAGTAATAATATTTTTAAAAAGTTACGTTAAGTCCTAAGGTTAATACTTGAGTATTAGGATACTCTCCTCCTGAAAACCCTTGTCGGATATTATCTCTACCAAATCTACTTGTTTCTGGATCAATCAATCTAAAATCTGAAAGCAACAATAAATTTGTTCCTGACGCATATATAGACATATTTTTTACGCCATCCCATCCTATTTTATTGACTGGCAAATTATAAGTAAGTCTTACATTCTTAAGGCGTAAGTGTGAACCGTCCTCAACATCTACAGAATTGGGAACATACGCCCCTTCAACAAATCCAGGCCTAGGTATATCTGAATTTGGATTCTCAGGTGACCAATAATTAGCAACCTCGGCATACTTTGGCACCTCTCCTCGAATGAAAAAATTAGTACGTGTTCTAGTATTAAAAACCTCATTACCAACTGTTCCTTGAATGTAAATACTTAAATCAAAATTTTTATAAGAAAAATTGTTTTCAAACCCGTAAATTAAATCTGGGAAAGGATTACCTAGTACCACGTAATCCTCTGGAGAAATATCTCCGCTTCCATCTATGTCATCATATCTAGGGCCACCAACAAAATTTGTTGCAGCATTTTGTCCTGATGCATCAATCTCTTCTTGAGTTTTCCACGTTCCTAGATATCGTGCTCCGGTAAATACAGGAACTGTTTCCCCAACTATTATTCTTAAGTTCCCTGCTCCTAAAACTTGATCTGTAATTACGTCTACAAACTCCTGTCCACCAAGATCTAATACTTCGTTTTTATTGGAAGACAATGTTAAAGTAGAGTTCCAGTTAAAATTAGAATTTGAAATATTTGTGGAATTAACTAAAAATTCCCAACCTCTATTTTGTAAGGAGCCCACATTTTGTAATTGAGACGTATATCCTGTTTGCCTAGGTATGGTCACTTCTAACAGTAAATCTTCAGTCTTTTTAGAATAATAGTTGAATTCTGTAAATACTTTTCCTCCAAATAATGAGGCTTCTAACGCGATATCAAAAGATGTTGTGGTTTCCCATATTAAGTTAGGATTTTCTGGTCTTCCTAAAACAACACCTGGTAACTCAGCACCATCAAAAGTAGTATTACCCTCGGCGTAAACACCTAAAGTTCTGTAAGGCCCAATAGCTTGGTTGCCAGACTTACCGTAACTAGCTCTTAACTTTAGATCTTGAAAAATATTTTGATCTTGCATAAAAGATTCTTCTGTAATTTTCCATGCTCCGGCTATAGACGGATAAAACTCGTACTTATTTCCTGGAGCAAACACAGAAGTACCGTCGCTTCTACCCACTAATGTTAATAAGTACTTATCTTTGTAAGCGTAATTTAATCTACCAAAAAAGGAAACAAGCGTTCTTTGCGCATACCCGGAGTCTACTAAATTTCTTAAAGGATCCGTTCCTGTTCTTAAAGCATTGAATGTTGTTGCATCAGTAGTGAAACCAAAGGCTTGGGCTAAAGTAGTTTCTGTCACGTCCTTCTGGAAGGATGCACCTCCTAAAACCGTATAGTTATGATCTTCTCCTAATATCCCAGAGTACTGCACTGTATTTTCATTATTCCAATTTATCGTTGACACAGTTCTAATTCTAGCATTACTATCGCCATCAAGCAAGTCTGGCCTTTGGCTTGAAGTGAATTCGTTTCTTTTAGAATTAGTAATGTCAGGATTAAAAGTAGACCGGATAATCAAATTTTCTATAGGACTATACTCTAAATATAGTGTACCCAAAAGATTGCTAGACGTGGTTTCATCAATATCTAATTGTGCCGTGGCAACAGGATTATTAAAAGGGTTTCCAGTTACTTCGTTAGCACCATTAAACGAACCATCTTCATTAAATATGGGTTGCGTTGGTAAAATTCCCAATAGGCCTCCGTAACCAACTACACCATTATCTTGTTTAATTCTTGAATAATTAATCCGAGCTCCGGCTTTTAATTTGTCACTTAGTTTAAAATCTAAATTAGACCTAAATATATACTTTTGTATTCCAGAATTCTCAATGATACCATCTTGATCGAAAAAATTAAGAGACGTATAATAATTTACGCTACCATTCTCTGAAGTACCTGCAATAGAAACGTCGGCATTATAAATAGGAGCTGCACTTACTAACAAATCGAAAAAGTCATTATCTGGGAAATCCGAAGGATCTCCCGGAAATGGTTCAGCCACACCTCTTAAAATAGCATCCTGGTTTGTATATTCAATTTGTTGCGCTTGCGTTAAAAATTTTGGTCTTTCGGGCACTAACTGCGAACTTGTGTAAACACCAACATTAATTTGTGGTTTTCCTCCGCCAACATTTGCACCATTTTTTGTAGTTACCAAAACAACCCCGTTTGCACCTCTCGATCCGTAAATAGCAATAGACGATGCGTCTTTTAAAATCTCTATGGATTTTACATCATTAGCATTGAGATTATTCAAGTTAAAGTTTGTACCCACAATAATACCATCGATTACCCAAAGCGGCTCATTACTGCCTGTTATGGAGTTACCCCCTCGCACTCTAATAGAAGTACCTGCTCCAGGTGCACCACTAGTTTGTGTTACTTGCACACCCGCAGCTCTACCCTGTAAAGCTTGATCGACCCTAGGAACAGGCAAAATTGCAACATCCTCGCCACTTACTGACGATACTGACCCTGTTAAATCAGACTTTCGTTGTGTACCATAACCAATTACAACAATTTCATCAAGTGCGTTATCTTGATCCAAAGTTACATTAATTGTAGTTTGATTTCCCACTAGCACCTCTTTTGTAGAATACCCTACATAAGAAAATACAAGCGTATTATCCGAGCTTGCGTTAATGGTATAATTACCATCAAAATCTGTACTGGTTCCAGTGGAAGTTCCTTTAACTACTACCGTAGCTCCAGGAAGTGGTTGACCATCCGCTGTAACTGTACCCGTAACTGTTTGCGCAAATGACATTGCCATAGAAGACAATAACAAAATAGCAAGCATCCTAATATCTCTAAAATTAGGTGCCTCATTTAGTCTAGTTTTTAGTTTCATATAATTTTAAGTTAATTTGTTAATTATTTCTAAAATATTTCTTAAAATTTTACGAAGTATCCTGCACTATCCGTTACGTACTGTGCTGGTTTTATTCTTAAATCTAGTTTTTACAGGATACCACAGGTTAATAAAAATAACTTCTCATATTACTTTTAAATCTTTAACACAGTAGTTTTCTGACAAGTAAACCTGAATTTTATAAAAACAATTCTTTAAATTATTAAAATGTATAAGAACACTTTATTTACATTAATTCTACTATTATTTATTCAAATTAGTTTGGCTCAAAAAATTGCAGCGCCTACTGGTCGCATTGCAATTGTAGCAGATGGCAATTCTCCTGACCCTGACGATTTAGGAGGTACAGCTATTTCTATTGCGCTTTTAAGAGCAGCTGGTCTGGAAGATAGGTTAGTACATTACTCGCATAGTTGCGATTTAGTAAGAGATGATCGTATTTCTGAAAAAGCTGAAAAAGAGCGCCACCACTTAATGCAAGTTGCTTGCGATATGACTGCGAGACGCTGGGGTGGTTTTCACCAACTTACGTTCTTTGATGCCATATGGCAAAAAGAAGAAACCATTAATGATTTGGCTTGGGCTATAAATGCTTCAACTGCTGAGAGCCCTTTGTGGATTATTGAAGCTGGAGAGCCTGATATTATAGGTATGGCGTTACAAAAAACCCCCAAAGAAAAGCACAAATATGTTAAAGTAGTAACACATCATCCTGCCAATGATAACGCTGGCGATTTTTACACTTGGCAACAAATATTAGATTTTGGTATTGAAGAAGTACGTATACCTGACCAGAATATAAATTTAAAATTAGACCACGAAAAATGGGATTGGGCGAAAAACCACGAAGATCCTCGCATACGATTAATTTGGACCATAGGAAATATTGCAGAGCTTGACAATATTGTAAACTTTCAAAAAGGTAAATGGGATTGTTCTGACGCTGGCATGATTTTATATTGGATAACTGGCGCTAATGTAAATAATGGCTTAAAAGCAGGATCAATAGATGTAGTAAAAACCATTCTAACCGGTTATACTTCTAATAACCCAGAACCTAAAAAGACAAAAAAGAAGAAGAAAAAACAGTAGTATTAATACACTTTATTCTATCCTCTTAAATGTTTATTGAAGTTTTTAAAACACTTTAAAGTTGAGCAAAACATGCATTATTATTTAATTCAGAATTAAAATATAATGACAACCTCTATCATAACTAGTTAATTGACAAAGCTGTTTGTTGAACTTAAAAGGAGTCTAATCTTTCAAATAAGACTAGACTCTTTTTTTCTCAATACCTTTTAAATATTTTAGAATTTCTTCCCAATAACCGTATACATCCTACAATCTTTTGGTGCATCACCATCACTGTTTCCAGCCATAATAATACTATCACCAGCCTCTGCAACGCGATGAAAAATTGACATTACAACGTTACCAACTTTAATATTATCACCAGTATCTTTATAATCACTTAATAAGAATTCTGGACGTTTTACTGTATCATCGTGCAAAATATAGATATGCATCTTCACACCAGCAATAAATTGCAGTTGGTCTCTAGCCCAATATCTATTATCAGAATTTGGTGTTCTTATATATTCTGACCCTCTTAAATATTGTGGCACTACCGTGTAGTTTTCTTCCATATCTGTATAGGCCTTTTTACCCCAGTGCATATTGGTGCGCAACATGGCTTTACCATCGCCTGTATAACTGAATTTTGTAAAAAGTTTACTTTTATTTGTTTTACCTGGAATGTATTCTGGAATTTCTGGCGTATAAACAGGCATAGGTTCTTCTGTAAGTACATTTTCAAATACCTGAGGTAGCTCTGCGGTTAAACCGTTTTTAATATCTACAGAATTAGATGTTAATGATACACTAGCAACTGGCAATCCCTTTTTGGTTGCTGTAATTGTAACATTTCCTGCTTTTAAAATTGAGCGCACTGCAACACGATTTATACCCGCTTCAATATCTAAATATAAATTATTGGTAGATTTTTCTTTTCCGCTATTATAGCCACCACGCCAAATGGCTGGCCCTTCTACAGTGAAATCTACGCGACCTTTTGCAAGCGGACATCTTTTACCTTCTGCATCAACCACCTCAACATCAATTAAAGCTATATCTGATCCATCTGCGCGCCATCCGTTTGGCCCAGTAATTGGGGTCAATTTCAACGCTACAGGTTGCCCCGAAGTTTCTTTAGTTTGTGTAACGCTAACTTTATTATCAATAATACCTTCTGCTCTAATATTGCCAGCCTCCCAAGCCACATTTTTAAACGTATATAAATACCCTTTTTTTGGGGTTGTATTTACTCCAATTAATTTGCCATTTACATATAGTTTTACCCCAGCAGTATTAGACACTACAAATATGTCTTTTTTTGTGCCTTCTTTATAATTCCAATGTCCAATAATATGTACTTGCGGTTCTGGCCGCCACATTGCCTTTAGAGCATAAAACGCTTCTTTTGGTAAGCGTACTGCATCTACTTCTCCACTTGCTCTTGTAACTTCGGTTTGCCCACGACCACCATGAGTACCATCTGAAAAAATCCAGTTAGCACCACCAACGTGATACGCTTTTCTGCCCATTTTATCCCACCAATGTTCTACCTGTCTTACTGCAAACTTTTCTGAAGTTATTTTATAAGTATTCTTTTCAATATTTGGATGGCTATAAAAATTATCATCTGGTGAATGTTTATCCCAAATACGCCTTGGTGCTTCTTCTCGCATGTACTCGCTTTCTATTAATGGTAAATCAGGGTATTCACGCTCCCAACCTTCTGTACCAATTTCAATAGTTACATAACCCTCAGAATCATTTTTAACATCTGCACGTCTATTACCCATTAAGCGTTTGCCTTTAGGATCTAATGTGGTAATCACATCTAAAATTTCTTGATAATGCGCAGCACTTTCAGCCCAATTACCGCCTTCCCAAATCATAATAGACGGATGGTTTCTATAATATACAATCATATCTTTAAAGGCTTTAATACGGATATCCCAAGTTTCACCTTCATCTTCAGATTCGCCACTTACACCTGGCATCAAGTTTACAAACCCATATTTATCGCCCATGGCAACCTCAGCTGGCGAACCAGCACAATGGCCCCATCTGATAAAATTACCACCCGCTTCATCCATAAGTTGAAATGTATGATCGCGCAACCAATCGGGCAGTGCAGCGCCCAATCCTGCCCAAGCATTGGTAGGTTTTTGTCCCCAACCATGTAGTTTAGCATATTCGCCGTTATTAAAAAAACCTTTATCCTTATCAAAATTAAATGTGCGAATACCCAAAGGGGTTTTATAAGAATCAATAGCTTTTCCATCTACCTTTAGCACAGTTTCTACAGTATACATATACGGATAACGTGTATACCAACGGTTTGGATTTTCTAAATTGGTTTGTGTTGAAAAGGTGAATTTCTCTCCTGCTTTTAACACTTTTTGCGCCTCTGAAACGCCTACAAGCTTCCCGTCATTATCAAATATTTTAGCTTCAAAATTCACTGTTTTAGAAGCGTTATAGTCATTTTTAACTTCAGCATTTACAAAAACATCTGCGTTAGTTTCTGATATGTTTTCAGCATACACATACGTTCCTAAAGTTTCTAAATTATCATATAACGGTAATGTGATGTGAAGCGGCTCCATAACGTGAAGAAATACGTTTCTATAAATTCCGCCGTGGGTTGGATGCCAATGCTCGTGGTTCCAAACTAACGGAAAATTGTCTCGAAAATGGTCGCCTCTATCATTGTTTACCTTTACAGCAATAATATTGTCTTGATCAAATTTTAAGTGCGGTGTTAAATCGAAACCAAACGGAATGAAACCTGTTTGATTTTGACCTAAATACACCCCGTTGATGTAAATATCAGCAATTTGACGAACAGATTCAAACTCAATAAATACTTTTTTACCAGCATCAGACTCTGGTAATTTAAAATGCTTACGATACCAAACCGTTCCGCGCCATTGGTTTTCTTCACCATCGTGATGGCCTAAACTGTAATCGTCAAACGTATCTATATCATTAAAAGTGTGCGGACAACTAATCGTAGTCCAAGACGCGTCATCAAAACTTGTATTTTGTGCGTCTTGTGGGTTGTCTTTCAAGAATTTCCAATCGGGATTAAAATTGTACTTTGTTCTTGTAGTTTCATACGTATTACTAGCAGAATGTGTGCTAGTTTCACAAGAGGTAAATCCTAATTGAAAGATACCGTATATTAAGAAAAAAATTCCGTAATTTACTTTAAGCATAGTTTGTATAATAAGATCTCAAAATTAGATTTTACTTATTAAAAAACCATACTGAACTGTCATGCAAATTTTAAAATACGTAGCCTATTTTAAAGTTTTTAACTGAATAGCTCTATATTCCACTTTCATTGGTGGGCCAACATGCACTTGCACACCAATATAGCCTTTTGCTGCCCTATTAACTTCATCTAAATCAGTCACCTCACTAAACAGTATACCATTTACATAATGTTGCATTTTGTTGCCTTTTACAATGAGATGTATCGTATTCCAATCGTTAGGTTTTATAGTGGATTTTAAGTCTGATTTTAATTTGGTACTACTAACGTCTCGTGTTTGCCAACAGTTTCGTTTTACATTTTTGCGAATGTTTTGTTTTGGTATGCTATCTTGCATCTGCGGAATAGTTACAGTTTGTCCCATGTACGCCAATGTGGTTCTTTTTTTCTCTTCGTAATTCTGGCCAGTGTATCTATTCATACCATCGATATCGCATTGATACCCCTTTAAAGCAAAAGGTACGGTTTCTATTAAACTACTCCTGTAATTTATACCACTGTTTCCAGAGTCAGTAATTTTATATTCTAGTGTTAACTCAAAATTTTCGGGTTGTTCTTTTTTGTAAATAATAAAAGAATTTCGTTCTAAAATGGTTTCTGGTGTTACTTCGCCTATTAAAACACCATTCTCAACACGCCAATAGGTTGCATCTCCTTCCCATCCTTCTAAGTCCTTTCCATTAAAAATGGATTTAAATTCTGTTTCGTTTGCAGCGTTTTTACATGAAAAACTTAAGGCCACTAGTATCAATATTACGAATTGGTGTTTTATAGCTTTTAATCTCATATTATATCTTAATCAACGGTTAGTTTACTTTTCCACCAATTCTCGTTGGGTTGAAAATCTTTTGATAACACCTCCAAACGCTGTTTTTCTAAAGAAGGCCATTTATTATTTATAGTATTTTTATATCTTATTTTAGCTTTTTCAGCATCATAAACTGAGTCTTTTATAGGATATTTAGCGCCTACATTATTTAACCAAGACATTAAATTGCGACTTAGGCTTTTAGCAATTTTAGGGTGTTTTGGCAGTAAATTTTGTTGGTCTTTTTCTTCGGAAGGTAATTTAAATAATTCTTCTCGACCATCTTCCCAATAATGAATTAACTTCCAGCCATCCTGTTGTATTATAGATGCTGGCTCACCGCCCTGATTGCCATAATGCGGATAATGCCAATATAAAGGTCTAGATAGTTCTAATTGCTTTCCTTCTAATAATGGTTTAAGGCTGATACCATCTATATGTTGTTCTGGATGTAACGGTACATTTGCAACATCTAAAAGCGTTGGATAAAAATCGGTGTTAATTGCTGGAAATTCCGTTGTAGCGCCTTCATTTTTCAACCATGGTACTTTAATAAAATAGGGCTCGCGAATACCACCTTCCCATTGGTACCCTTTTCCTCCTCTTAGTGGCAAATTAGTGGTAGCGTAATGATCTCCAGAAGCTACACCACCATTATCAGAAGTAAAAACTACAACAGTATTTTCTTCTAATCCATTATCTTTTAATGCTTTTAAAACGATACCAACAGCATCGTCCATAGTTTCAACTAATCCTGCATAAATAGGGTTGTCTTGTACTTGACGGATAGGTAATACACGCTCCATAAGGTAACCTGAATCTGCAATACCTAAGCTATCAGCTTTGTCACGGTATTTTCTCCATTTTTTTTCTGTAGTTTGAATAGGTGCGTGTACGGCGTAAAAAGATAAAAATGCAAAAAACGAAGTGTCTTTATGTTTTGAAATAAAATTTGCAGTTTCGTTGGCTAAACGTAAGGTTAAATTTTCTCCTTTTTGGGTATTGGGTAATTTTGGATTGTTCCAAGGTGAAAAGAAACCACCTCTAGGCGATCCTGCATCTATACCGCCTATATTTACATCAAAACCATGGTCTTCAGGGTACGAACCTTCACCGCCTAAATGCCATTTTCCTGCAAAAAAGGTTTTGTACCCATTGTTTTTAAAAGCTTCAGCAATGGTGATATCGGCTTTAGGCAATTGCGTTACATAATCGGCTGGTAATAATTTATCATATCGATTTCTAGTACGCCACGCTTCACCTGTTTTTGCTCCTATCCAATCGGTAATACCATGGCGTGCAGTAAACTTACCCGTCATGATACTGGCGCGAGATGGACTGCATACTCTACTTGCTGCGTAGCCTTGGGTAAACATCATGCCTTCATTGGCTAATTTATCTACGTGCGGAGTTTCATAAAAGCTGCTACCCGTAATACCTAAATCGTGATAGCCCAAATCGTCTACTAGAATAAACAACATATTTGGCCTACTTACATTTGTTCGTCTTATAGATGTTTTATCCTTGCAACCAAAAAAAAACACAAAATAAAATAGCAATAAAATATACTTAAAATCAATCATGCTCTTTTTTTAGAGAAAAAGAAAGCATCCAATCTACACATTCAACAGCACTAAATACTTTTGCATTGCCTTGAGCATGATTAGCTTCTGGGAACGCAGTGTATCGCACATTGGGGTTTCCTGCCTCCTTTAGTAGGTGTACCATTTTTTTTACTGGTTCAACGTTCTTAACATCGCTACCGCCTACCATTCCCCAAATAGGCAAGTTTACTAACTTACTTACATCATCCGTATCTCTAACACTACTAAAACCCGAAGGTGATGCTGCTGCAAAACGTTCTGGCGTATCTTGAATCCATGCCCATGTACCACTACCACCCATACTGTGCCCCATAACATAAATGCGGTTTGTATCAATTTCTGGATATTGCTTTAGAACGAAATCTAGCATGATATTCAACGTTTTTGGATCCCAACTACTAAAAGAATTTGGTTCGAGCAGCATTAATTCTTTTCCTGATAATTCAGCTAATGAAAGTCCTTTTACTAGTGCCGACCGCGAAAGTTGCTCCTCAATACTCCATACTTTTCCACCGCCACCGTGTAATGTTATTAGTAAAGGTATTTTTCCTGTAGCTTTTTTTAGTGGTAAAGCAATAAATGCTGATGCTTTTAAATCACCAAGTTGGGGTTTTAAATCATCAGGCCAATTTAATATACTTACTTCTACGTTTTTAAACCGCGAATTAATAGCATCAAGGGTTTCTTGAATATTTTGAGCATTAGTAACTAGTATATTGCACATAATTAAAATAAATGCTAATTGTTTTAATAATGGCTTTAAAGAAGTAACATTCATAATTATTAATTTTCTCTATTTACTATACCCTTTATTGATTTAACTTCTATTTATTTTTGCGTGGATTTTAAAAATTTAAATACTTTTATTCTGATTTTGCAGCTTTTGGCCCATCATAATCATAAGTAAACCAATCCACATCAATATATCCTGCATCTTCTTTTTCATTCCACGAAAAGAAGCCTAAACGATCGCCTGTCCACTTTCCAAAAGCAATAGTAAAGGTTGGTCCAAAATCTGAAAAATACTCACCATCTACACTATATTCATATTTAGCTTGATTACTATCGTTGACAGTGCGTACATAAAAATCAGGTCCAACAACTTTCGGGCCTTTTGTTTTTTTACCAAATGTATCCACATAAATGATATGCTTTTCACCGTTTTCATCTACCTCAACACCTAATAAATTAAACACGCCACCATATCTTACAAATCCTGCTAATTGGTGTGGTTGCATACCAGAAATATCAAATTTTGCCACGGCTGTTCCAGTGGTGATGCCCATAATACGCTGACTTAAGGTATTGGAAGCTCTCCAGAAATCTGAGTCGGAGCCATCGTTGTTTGTCCACTCGTTTATATTTGGCCCATAACCTTTTTCGTTTGGTAATATTTTACTTGCTTTAAGGCGTAACCATCCTGGGCGTTCAGTTAAAGACCAATGTGTATTTCTTGGATTGTGGTTCCACTCCCACTGAAACCCTAATTGGGATGATGAAAAATCGTCGTCTGAACTTGGAGCCGTAATTGGGTAACCGTCTATAGGTTTTTTGTGTTGTTTCACAGGTTCGCCAATGCCATCATTATCTTCGTCAATGCCTATAATTGGCCACCCGTCAACCCAACTTACAGGTTCTAAACATTGCGGACGCCCTTGGAATGGAATGGTATCATTCTGAATCAATTGATGCATATACCACCACGATTTATCTGGTGCTTGCATTAATGCGCCTTGGCTCGCACTACGATCATTAAAGGCTGTACCTTTTTCTAATACAGTTTTTACTTCATAAGGCCCGTAAATACTTTCTTTAGAACGTAGTACAATTTGTTTTCTATCGTTTTTTGGATTTTTCACACCTGGTTTTGTGGATGTATCACCCATAGTCCATTGTGCTAAAAAGATATACCAGGTGCCATTTATTTTATAGATTTTAGCAGCTTCTGCACCCATACCAGTGTACACCAATTTACCTTCGCCTAGGATTTTTGTACCATCCCAACTCATTTCGTAAATTCTATTTTCGTTGCCTTCAATTGTATTACTTGCTGCTTTTTGCTTGCCAGCTGTATTAATTATTACGTAAGCTTTGTGTGTTTCTTCATCCCAAAATACTCCTGGATCGTCTAGCACCTCAGCCTTTGGAAGCATCATAATAGGTTTACTCCACGGGCCTTTAATGTCCTTTGCAGTTGCTACCATTAAACCATGTTGATAATCTATTTGGTAGCAATACCAAGTACCTTCATGGTAGGCTAAATCGCCTGCCCAAGTCCCAAAAGAATAGCCATTCATGCGATCCCAATTGTATTCTGGCGCCCAAGCTAAACTTTCAAAGACGTGCCCCACATTGGTCCAGTTTACCATGTCTTTAGATTCTAAAATTGGCATCCCTGGCGACATGTGTTGCTTTGATGTAATCATATAATACGTATCGCCTACTTGCTCGATATCAGAATCTGGATAATCTGCATTTAAAATAGGATTGATGTATGTACCATCACCTTGGTCTCCAAAACTTCCTGTTTGGGCTTGAGCCACATCTTTTGAAGCTGTTGTTTTGTTTTCTCTTTTTGAATTACAACTGACTAATGACACTAATAAAATAATAATTAGTGGTTGTAAAACAGTGTTGTATGCTAGTTTCATAGTATGCATTTTAGATATTTTTAGTGTCTTATAAACTACTTAGCTTTTAGAATACGCTATTGTGTAATCTCCTGAGCCTAAAATTACAAATCCGTCTGCTATTTCAATAGGATTATTTTGTTTAAATTCTGAAATAGGCGTTTCATTTATTTTTAAACTTTCAAGTTCTGAAGGCGTCACTAAAATCCTTGCTTGTGTATTGAACGGTATATTAAGATTCATACTTAATACCTCATTTTTTAACGTCCAAGTATTGGTAATATCGCCATAAGGTGTCGGCACTTTTACTTTCGTGTTTGTGATTGCAGTAGGAAACTCAGGGTTTACAGTAAATGCTTTATAACCTGGTTGATCTTCTGAGGATTTAATACCTCCTAATGCTTCATAAAAATAAGCTGCAAAACCAGAGTGCATTGGATGATTAAGAGAGTTTGTTGGCCCTTCCATCTCTTCCCAAACAAATTGGCGTTCTGGCCATGTGGTAAAACCTGAATTCATCACATACGTTTGACTTGGAAAATCTGGTGTTGTTAAAATTTGATGTGCTAAATCTGCTTTTCCGTATTTTGAAAGTACGGTGTAAATGTATCTATTACCGTGAATTCCTGTAGAATGGTGCCCACCTTTAACTTCAACAATATCGTGCGCTAACCCATTCACAATACTTTCAATATCGTTTTCTGGTGCTAAACCAAATTGTAAAGCCTGTACAGTTGCCGTTTGACTTTGATACCATTTGTATTTTGTATTGGGTATTTCTACTAAAAATTGTTTATTGAACGCGTCTTTTAATTCACGTTGTTCTTTTTTCATTTTTACGGCATAAGCAGCATCGTTATTCATTTCAGCAAATATTTCCAAAATACCCAAAACATCATAAAAATAAGCATTTGCTGAAATAATAGGATCGCATTCCATAGCCGAAGGGTTTTTGCGTCTGTCCCATCTTGGTGGGCACCAATCACCCATGCCATCTTGCATAATTCCATTTTCTCCTTTAAAATTGAGATAAAAATTAGTTAAGTTTCTCATCTCTTCGTAGTACTCTTTTACTATGGTATCATCACCATAAAACTTATAATTATACCATGGCAAATACATGGTAGCCACACCCCAATCTATCTTTGCATAAGTAGACGTTCGCTTGCCAGGAGCAATCATAGTAGGCACTTGAAACTTTATCTCTGGATTATTATGTCCTTTTGTTGGTCGCATTTGTGTACGGATGTCTTCCATATATTTTTTGTAAAAATCGTACATATCATAATTGTAAAGTGCATACTCACAAAATGCATGTGCATCGCCTAACCATCCACATTTTTCGCGGTGCGGACAATCTTCTGGAATACCGTGAACATTGTCTACAATCGTCCATTTACTAATACTGTGCATTTTGTTTAATAATTCATCTGAAGATTTAAAGCTTCCAGTTTCTTGAATATCTGTAGCTACCAAAACTGCCTTAATCATATCAGCATCTGGCTTTGTAGAGATACCATTTATTTTTGCGTATCTAAACCCATGATAACTAAATTTAGGTTCCCAAGATTCTACACCATCGCCTTTACAGATGTACTTGTAAATTTGTGCCATCCCATTTGCACCACCACCTGTTGAGCCTGGAAAAATATCTTTTCCGTTAGTTAATAACGCTTCGGTTGTTGTAATTTCAATTAATTGTCCTTCATTTCCTTGTACATTTAATTTTACCCAACCTGCTATGTTTTGTCCAAAATCAACAATCCAATTGCCATCTGGGGCTTTAAACACCTTTTGTGGTTCAAATTCTTTTAATTTTTTAATTGGTGGAATTTGACTTGCACTTATTTTTTTAACTTGGGGAGATGTCACTTTTGCATTACCCCATTGGGTATCATCGTAACCAACTGTATTCCAATTTCCTAATTCGTAACGTGCATCATAGGTGTCGCCTCCATAAATATTATTAAATACTATTGGTCCAGTAGCTTCTTTCCAGTTTTCGTCAGTATAAAAATCTGCTGATGTACCATCTTTATAATTTAATTTCACCAAACAACGTACGGTTGGTGGACCGTAAGACACTCCTTTTTTGTTAGATTCAGGATCTCTACTCCAAGAAATGTTTTGTCCGTAAAAGCCGTTTCCTAATATAATTCCGAAGGCATTTTTACCAGATTTTAATTGTTCGGTAATGTCATAATTCACATAATAAGCTTGCTTATCGTAATTTGATGGTGCAGGGTCTAAAATATGGTCTCCAACTTTAGTTCCATTTAAATACAACTCGTAATAGCCTAAACCGCAAATATATGCCTGTGCATTTTCAATAGCTTTACTAAGGTCTATCTCATTTCTAAAATAACTAGCTGCAAAACCATCAACAGGTTTTGCTTTCTTCATATTACCTCTTTTGTAACCTCTAAAACGGTGTTCTGAAGTGCGCGTATCTTTATTTAGTGTAATCCATTTTGAAGCACCCCAATTGTCAGGTTGCATCAAACCCATTTCAAATTCTTGAATGTCAGACCATCTAGAAGATGCGTCATTTTCGTCCCATATTTTAACTTTCCAAAAGTAGTTTTTTAGAGCATTTAATTTTTTTCCTTCATACCTAATAAATGTAGATTTATCACTATTTACTTTATTTGAATTCCATAAATCTGCATCATCTTCATTTAACTTTTCTTGAGATGAGGCAACCAAAATGTGATACGCTAATTGCGATTTATTATAACCATCAACATCAATTATCCAAGAAAAAAGTGGCTGCTCTCTTTCAATAGTTGAAGGGGTTTGTTTTGAATTGACTAATAACTTATCAAAAGAAATAGATGTATTTGATTTTGTCTTCTCTTTACAAGATATACAGAGACAAAAAAACAGCAATATTAACTTCAGTAGTTGTTTTTTTAACATTATAATGGTGTTTTAATTTTATTACGTTTAGAAAATTTTTAGAAAAATAACGGTAATACTAACTGTTTTCATCCTGTACTCTCATGTTATTTATAAATAACCAAATTATTTTTCACTAGACAAAATTCTCTGCTCAAAAATCTATTTCACAAATTAAAAATGCATTCGTAACACACTCAATAAGTGTAATTTAAAAAACAGAATACTTTAAAACAAAACGTTATAAAAACCAGAATATAAATTATATAAACAGTTAAATACAACTATTAAAAAAACAATAAAAATACTTGAACCATGAAAGCACAGGACAGTTGCTTTTAGCTATAACACAAATTTTGTAGTCGTAAGGATCTAAAGCGCGCTGAACCTTAAAAATGAATTTTAACTTTAACAACAATTGAAATGAAAAGACAATTAAAATTTTTGAAAATAAGAGCACTCAGCAGTATTTTTTTAGGCCTGTTATTGGTTACTTACTCTTGTCAAACTGAAGACACAGAAATTATAGAGGAGCAAGTTGAATTACAAGATGAAAATGTAAACAATGATGTAACAGATAAAAAAGCAAGTTTTAAAACATTTTCTGGCAGCTGTGACAACCCTTCAAGGAGGAATAACGGCCAAACACAATATGCGCGAAGGTATACAGTAGGCGAAATAAATGGCCTTAGTGACAGTAATGATTTGGTGAGTAAATACGCAACCAGTAGCACATCAAACAACCCTAAAAGTGTAAATGAGATTAGATTTCTAGACGATAGAACATGCTCTTTTAACTACGCACAATCAGGAAGTTATGGTCTCTATCGATTAGCAGCAAATAGTAATCGCTTTGATGGGCTTCAGCCTAGGATTGAACGTCAATCTAAAAAGGTAGACAGAGGTGCAAATCGTTTTACAAGTGTTGAAGGCTATGTTAATATTAGAAGCGTAGGTAGTGGAGATGCTGTGAGAAATACAGCTAGCGCTACTATAGCAAACCAAAAAGACTTCAATGAAGATAGTGGAACTTATATTATGCAAGCCAAAGGAAGGCATAGCAACCAGACAGAAGGGTCTCCAGATCCTGCAATTTTGCTAATCCTAGCAAAACCAGCAAACCCTACAAGCTCAGGAAGAGCGAGGTATAACTTATATGCTGAACAAATTACAAGACCAGGAGGCTCAGGTCCTCAAGGGAGAGAACTTGTGTTTTTGAGAACAATATCTGGTAATCAAGATGTTTTTATTAAAATGGTTAATCGCTTTAGCAGCACGGGTCTTACTCAATCTGTAGATATTCAAATTGGAAAAAATCCAACTCTAAAAAATTATACATTTAGAGTACCAAACGACAGAGGTAGAAAAAGAGGAAGTGATGGAAAAATTAGATTTGGCGCCTACAGATGTAAAAATGGTTCAGCCGATATTAGATGGAAAGATATTAAACATAATTACAGAAGTTAATAGCTAGTGATTATATAGAGTAATTTAAATGACACGAATTATAATTTAGTATAATGGGTTAAATTAAGTGTTTTACATACCTGCAATAAGCAATTATATTCTTAAAATGGTAATTGTGTTGTAATTACTAAATTAATCGCAGTAATATCCATCTTAAACTTAAACTCAACTAAGGCTGCCTTTTTAGGTAGCCTTAGTTTTAAATTTAATAAGGTTTAGGTTTAGCATCATAATTAAAGGTAACAGATTTTCTTCAATACAATTAATTATTTCTTTCCCATATCAAAACAACAATAGCTTCGTACTAAAGCGTTATATTCATAGTCGCCTCATATTATCTTACAAAACCAAAATAGCAGAATAAGATAAGACAAAAGCATTTTTCCATAAGTTACTTTTTGATTTTTTAAAATAGACCTATTCTCTATAGATAATAACTCATAATAATACAAGACACTGCAGGATACAAATAAAAAGTTAGATACATACATTTAATAATTATATGCAACTCCTATATCTAAAAATGAAAAACAGATTACTCCTTATACAACTAAGCTTGATGATTTCACTAGTTGCGCTTACGCTAGCATGTACAACTGATTCAGAAAACGAACCAGAAAAAGAAGAAACTATAATAGAAACACCAAAGGATGAAAATCCGAATCCTAATGCTAATCAGAATTGTGATATAGTTTCAGATTTTCCTAATTTGGGTCCAGGAGCAACTCAATCACAATCTTGTAATGATGTTTCAAACCCTAACAACCAAGGTACGTTAGATTGTAGAACAGATAGTACTGTAGGAGGTTATGAAAATTCAGATAATAACTGGGGAAATTATAAGATTACTGGTGGTGAAATACGATATGATGGCACTAGAACTAGAGTAGAACGGTTTTTTAAAACTATTTCGCAAGGTACCAGTAAAAAAACAATTTTAACTGGAACACTCAAAATTGTAGATTTAAGTGACGGTGAGACGTGTATTATTCAGTCACACGCAGGAGGTGATATCATAAAAGGTGAAGAAGTTGGTAGTACAAATCGAAGTGCTCAATTTCTACTTTATGCGTCTAAAACTTCAGGTAATAAAATTAAACTTGTAAACCATGTAACCATAAACCCTTACACAACTGAAACTGGAGGTGCTAGAGACAGACAAGAGTTTAAGACTCTTGATTTCAATAAAGAATATATTTTTACATATGAAACGGGATACGATGCCGATGGTACAGCATTTTCAAAAATAAAAATAGGCGATACCGAAACTTATATTGAACATAACCACACCACCGAACGTGTTTACACAAGATATGGCGCTTATGGCACTAGTGATACGGGTGATGTAACAGCACATGTTGCGTTTAAAGCTGTTAGTTTATGTAGAGATTAAAATAAAGAATAGTTACTAAACACGCTCTAATTTTATAGGGTATGCTTTATTCGCATTCCATTGGCACACGTATAAATTTTCATCATTATCTACACATACATCATGGCAATGGCGAAAAATAGGCTGCTCTTGTACCATGCGTTGTAGTTTTCCTTTTTTATACTTTGGTTTTGTGCCACCTGGATTAGACACCACTTTCCCTTTTTTATCTAAAATAGTTACAAAACCTGATTTAGGGTTGATGTTGTAAGGATGTGTGTTTTTGTCGCCTTCTACATAATCGATCTCTGAGGACCAACACACCCCTGAGTATAAGTTTTTATTATGAATCACGGGGCGACATACAAATGCACCTGGTAAATCTATTTGTTCTATATATTTGCCGTCTAACGTAAAGCGCTTAAAACAATTGGCTGCTCTAGAGGTGATTAATAAAGTAGGTTCGCCTTTACCTCTATAATCTATACAAACCCCATGGCTAGTTTGAAATTGGTTTTGACCTGTACCTCGTCCTTCTCCTATTTTTCTAATAAACTCCCCATCTTTTGTAAATTGAAGAATGTAATTTGAGCCATAACCATCGGCTATATAAATATCTCCATTAGGCCCAATAGCACTTTCTGTAGGCTTAAATTTATCTTTTTTATCGTAAGCACCGTATTTAGAAGGGTGTCCAATAATCATTAATTCTCTACCATCGGTTGTTGTTTTTATCATGCTTTCGCCTTTAGCGTCGCAGATAAATAAAAAATCTTCTGTACCATCGTTCCAAATAGATAAGCCATGTCCGCCTTTATAACGAATACCCCAAGAATCTAACAATTTTCCTGATTTGTCGTAAATTAAAATATTGTTTTTAGTATTGTCTCCTACCAAGATTAAACGCCCTTTGGAGTCCATAACCATTTCGTGACAATTTTTTACTGGTGTAATGGCTCTATCTAAATCACCCCAAGACTTATGTACTTTATACTTAAAATCGCCATGCCCAATAACAGTATCATACATTTTAGGCTTCGACTTTAATATGTTAAAATGTGGCACTACAGCTAAACCTAAACTTGCTTTTGCTGTGGTATTTATAAATGTTCTTCTGTTTATTTTAGATTTTGTCATGATTACTGTAAACGTTTAAGAGATGTTATTTTCTAATGCTTTCATTGGCTTACCAAATAAATCTAATATGGGTTTTCCTTTACCATCTGGGGTGGTATAAAATGGCCTGCCTTCTATTTCGTAATGGGTTTGAGGATGGATACCTAAGGCATTATAAATAGATTGGTGTACCTGGTCTATCACTACTTTATTTTCTATAGAAACACAAGGCCTTTCGTCTGCTGTTTTACCATAAACGAGTCCTTTTTTAACACCTCCACCCCACATTAAAATAGAACCTCCATCGGTAAAATGGCGGTGCATACCGTAGTGCCTAATATGCTCTATTTTATCTGGTTGTCTTCTGGCTTGGTCTCTAACTTCTTCACCTGGCCTGCCTTCCATAATAGCATCTCTGCTAAATTCACTTGCTAAAATAACCAAGGTTCTATCCAAATGGCCAGATTCGTCTAAATCTTTAATTAACTGCGCTACGGGTCTGTCTATTAAGGCTTTCATTTGTTTGGCTCTTGTATGCCCGTTTGCATGCGTATCCCAACCTAAAAAGGGTTCGTACTCGGTAGATACGCTAATAAAACGCCCTCCGTTTTGTGCCAAACGTTTAGCGAGCAAACACCCTAATCCAAATCGTCCTGTATTATAGGTATCATACACGTCTTTCGGTTCTTGAGACAAATCAAACACCTTAGCTTCTGGCGAATTTAAAAGTCGATACGATTGCTCCATTGAGCGCATTAGCGATTCGCGTTGGTAATCGCTTGCTTGTTCCATAACCTCACTTTTATTCGCTAATGCTTTGTACAATTTATAACGTGCCTCAAAACGTTTTAAAGACATGCCTTCTGGAGGCCGTACACTATCTAAACCTTCTGAGGGGTCTGGAATTAAAAACGGGCCATATTCGCTGCCTAAAAACCCTGCGGTATGAAAGGCTTTTAACTCTTCGGCTTCCCCCATGGTAAAACGCTGGCCGATGGATATAAATGGTGGTATTACAGGGTTGGCTGGCCCTAGTTCTTTCGCAATCCATGCACCAATATGAGGCGCTTGTACCGATTGTGGCGGCTCATAACAGGTATGCCAATGAAATTGATGCCTGGTATGCAGTATAAATCCTAAATCGGCTGCTTTGTAAGATCTAATAATTGCACCTTTATCCATTACACCTCCAATAGATTGTAAGCCTTCAGAAAACTCTAGTCCATCAACTACTGTAGGATGTTTTGGAAATGTACTTAATACCCTATTGGTTTCTAAACCTTTTTCAAAAGGGGCATAGGCTTTAGGATCGAAGGTTTCGGTATGTGCCATTCCGCCCGCCATCCATAATAAAATAACGCTATCGGCAGTTGCTGCTCTTTTTTGCACTTCTGGAGAACAGGAACTTAAAAAACTGGCTAAAGGTAGTGTTGTAGCGGAGGCTGCAATACTGGCTGCAGACATTTTTTTTATAAATTCTCTACGCGAATTGCTCTTATTATTTTTATAGGTCATAACTAAAAAACGGTCTCATTAGTTTATAAATTGAAATTCGGGCGACATTAATACCGACCAAAATACGTCTTGTACTTGTGCTGTCGAAGGTTGCTCCCCTAAAGACGCCATAACAATGTTTTGCTCTTCTTTAGATGGTGCTCTTCCCAGTAATTCTTGATAAAGTGTATCTACGATTAAACGGCTATCGTTCCCATATGTGTTAAGCCATTTTTTTGCGCCTTGTTTTAAAATGCCATTAAAAAAACCACCATTGGTTAATTCCAAGGCTTGCAATAACGTGGCTTGTTCTTCTCGCGTTGTGGTTACAATTTCTCTATTTGGACGTCCAAGAGCTTTTAAGAACGGGTGCTGTTTTACCAAACTAGCTCTGGCAAATGTTTTTTGATGGTCTTTAAATGTAAAGTCTAATAATTTTGCCCAGTTATTGGTTCCATAGTTTTTCACTTGTTTCCATTTTTTGGCTTCAAAATTTAAATCTGCCCAATTGGCTTTGGGTGCTACATCTGTACTTAGCCATGTTTCGTCGGAGTAGAGGTTAAATACGGTATCATCTTTAAAAGCAACTTTCATGGCAAACAAAATACTCGCTGGGTTGCCTATTTTTCCTTTATTATCACCCTCTACTGCAATACAGTTGGTGCCTTTGTTTAGAAGGTTCGCAACGTTATATTTTCCAACATTTGTCCAATTATCGCCTGTGCCTACAGGTTTACCATTAATAAACAATTTGTAGGCGTCGTCTACCGAAATTAAAATAGAGGCGTCTTGTATGTTCTCTTTTTTAAGTTGAAATGTTTTTCTAAAGTAACGCTTTCCAGGTAGCGGTAATACGGTATTTGTTAAGTCTTTTTGATGGTGCCAAATGCGTTGGGCAGGCATTTTTTCTTCGTTAGGATTGTAAGCCACTGCAACGTAAACAGGTGCTATAACTTGACTTATAGCATCTGAAAACTGCTCTGCACTTAAGCGCCTTAAAACAGGCCCTTTAAACACATAATCTTGCTTTATAGCTTCAGCTGTTTTGTAACTTACAGTAGGCAACTGGTAGGCCTTAGAAGTCATAATACGTTTTATTAAATGCTTTAAATTTGTCCCAGAATCAATAAAATCTGAAGCCAACCAATCTAACAATTCGGCATTCCAAGGGGTGTTATCCATTTCATCTACGGGTTCTATAATACCTCTCCCTATTAGCCGTTCCCATATACGGTTTGTTATGGTTCTGTATAAACGCCCGTTCTCTTTACTGGTCATTACTTCAGAGAGTTTTAACAAGCGTTCTTTTAACGTTTCGCCTTCTACGCTTCCTAATTCTGGATACAGAAAGTTAACTTTTGCGATCTTACCTATAGGCTTATCACATCGGTTAAGTTCTAATGGTTTTTCTGCAAAAATTGAAGCAAAACCGTAAGCTTGATCTAAGGTTAAATTGCTAATAAAACTATTATGACAAGATGCACATTTTACATTAACACCCATTAAGGATTGTCCTATATTTTGAGCGGCTTGCATTTCGGTGCGCTGGCTAGAGTTTACAACGCCACGCCATTGGATGCCTTTTATAAAACCTTCCGACGCTTTACTCGGGTTCATCAACTGACTTACCATTTGATCGTAGGATTTATTTTGCTTTAGTGTTTTGTATAACCATGTTGTAATTTGAAATCGCCCTCGGGTTATAAACCCTGTTCCGCTATAATCATTACGCAATAAATCGTTCCAAAAACTTAGCCAATTTTGTGTGTAATTTTCAGAATCGTTTAACAATTCATCAATTAAAAGTTCGCGTTTTTTTGGGTTTGTGCTTGCTATAAAAGCATTTACTGCTGTAGGTTTTGGCAATAGTCCCACAACATCCATATAAGCTCTTTTTATAAACTTTCTATCATCTACTACAGCGTTCCAGTCTACTTTTTTATCTTTAAAGTAAACGCTTACAATTTTATCTACAGGATGCGTTTCTTCTGTTACGGTTGGCAGTTCTGGTTGTGTTAAAGCCAATGGGGCTTCTGGAAATACTTTAACGGCTTTGTCTGACCAATGTGCGCCATCTTCTATCCATAATTTTATAAGTGCAATTTCATCAGGTGTGAGTAATTTGCCTTTAGTAGGCATTACTTTTTTATCATTTGCTGGAAGAATAATGCGCTTGTAAATTTCACTTTCTTCTGGTTGTCTTGGCACGACTGCTAATCCTGATGTTCCGCCTTTAAAAACACCTTCTTTATGTTCTAGAACTAACCCACCTTTTTGTTTGTTTTCACTGTGGCATTGGTAGCATTTATGTGCAAAAAGCCCTCGTACTTCTAGGTTTAACTTGTCTTTTTGCAGTTCTGATAATTCTGAAGCACCTTTAAGTTCTGTAAGCAATGCGCTAGACTCTAGAGTACTGTAACTTTCTTTATTGCCAGGTAATATTTCAGTTAAATAATCTTCACCATGGGTTAAATTAGCACCTAAGTGGCCTGCTATACTTAACAAAATTACGGTAGCAACCAGCATAAAACGGTATGCTTTTAAATTTAGGATGCTCTTCTTTAAACTTTTTCTTAAAATTACAGCGGTAATAACGGCCAAAATAGCTGTAGCGATTCCTGTGTATTGATGATTGTCTACCAAATCTCCAGAATACTCGTCTTGAGTTTTTAATAACCAACCAAATAATGCGGAAAAAACTGCAAAACCTGCGCCTATATACACCATCCAATTAATGCCTTCTCTAAGGCCTTTGCGTTTGCCGCCTAGGGTAAGTAATTCAAATACTAATGCTACAACTAAAAGGCCTATGGGAAAATGCACCAATAGCGGATGCAAGCGTCCGAAAAATTGTAGTATCCAGTTTGTGTTTTCCATGTTATATTTTAATCAAAAAAAAGTAGTTATAAGATGTTTTTAAATATGATTTAATATTGTCCTGTAACATAACATCGCTTCAACATAACTTATTCTAAGTGGTCTGCATTGGGTTTCCAAACAAATCTAAAATTGGTTTTCCTTTTCCGTCTGGTGTGGTATAAAATGGACGACCTTCTATTTCGTAATGGGTTTGCGCATCTATACCTAGAGCGTGATATACCGACTGATGAACTTGATCTATAACTATAGGGTTTTCTATAGAAGAGCAGGGTCTTTCATCGGCTGTTTTACCGTATACCAATCCTTTTTCTACGCCTCCACCCCACATTAAAATAGAACTACCATCTGTAAAATGACGGTGCATACCATAATATTTTTCATCTTCTATAATATCGGGTTGATCGACTTGATTTTTAACGAGTTCGCCTGGTCGTCCTTCCATTATAGCATCTCTACTAAATTCGCTTGCCAGTATAATTAATGTTTTATCTAAATGCCCTGTTTCGTCTAAATCTTTAATTAATTGAGAAACGGGTCTGTCTATTAGTGCTTTCATTTTTTTAGCTCTAATGTGCCCATTTTCGTGCGTATCCCAGCCTAAAAATGGTTCGTATTCTGTAGATACGCTAATAAATCTACCTCCGTTCATTGCCAAACGCTTTGCTAATAAACAGCCCAAACCAAAGCGCCCTGTATTATAGGTATCGTAAACGTCTTTTGGTTCTTGCGATAAATCGAACACCTTGGCTTCTGGAGAGTTTAGCAAGCGGTAGGATTGTTCCATAGAACGCATTAAAGATTCGCGCTGATAATTACTCCCCTTTTCCATGATTTCACTTTTATTCACCAATTCTTTGTAGAGTTTATAGCGCGACTCAAATCGTTTTAAAGACATCCCTTTGGGTGGTCGTACACTATCTAAGCCACTAGAGGGATCGGGAATTAAAAATGGACCATACTCTGTACCTAAAAACCCTGCCGAATGAAAGGCTTTAAGCTCTTCGGCTTCTCCCATGGTAAAACGCTGCCCTATAGAAATAAAAGGGGGAATTACAGGGTTTATTGGCCCTAATTCTTTAGCTATCCACGCTCCTATATGTGGTGCTTGCACCGATTGTGGGGGTTCGTAGCAGGTATGCCAATGGTACTGATGTCTGGTGTGTAAAATGTGTCCCAAATCGGCAGATTTATAGGAACGGATTATAGCGCCTTTATCCATAACGCTCCCAATTCCCTCTAATCCTTGGGAAAACTCTAAACCATCTACCACTGTTGGTATTTTAGGAAACGTACTTAAAATACGCTTGCTTTCTACACCTTTTTCGTAAGGCACATAGGCTTTGGGATCGAATGTTTCTGTATGCGCCATACCGCCAGCCATCCAAAGTAAAATAACAGTATCTGCTGTGGCTGCTCTTTTTTGTATTTCTGGTGTACAAGAACTTAAAAAACTTGATATAGAAATAGTTGTTGTAGAGGCCGCTATACTGGCAGCAGTCATTTTTTTTATAAATGCTCTACGTGAGTTTTGTGTTTCCATATTCTTTATCTTTAAAGCGTATTTCTAATTTTTTAGAATTAATCAATAAATTGAAATTCTGGTGACATTAAAACAGCCCAGAACAAATCTTGTAATTGTGCTTTTTCTGGATTTGGCCCTAAAACGTTAAGCATTACTTCGCGTTCTTCTTTCGAGGGCTTACGGCTTAATGCGTTTCGATACAAATCGCTAACCATTTTTCCTGTATCTGTGGCATATCTGTCTAACCAAAGTCGCGCGCCTTCTTCTAAAACACTATCAAAAAACGCTCCATTTGTTAGCTCTAAAGCTTGTAATAATGTTGCTTGTTCTTCTCTAGAAGTGGTTACTATTTCCCTACTTGGGCGCCCAAGTGCTTTCATAAA
>CALDUF010000086.1 GCA_937923515.1 uncultured Flavobacteriaceae bacterium | reverse complement strand
TTTTTAGGCATAATAAACTCTGCGACTTGACTTGCGTTAACATCAGCTCTAGTATATTTAACCAATTTATGCGCATCTGTAGCTACAAAGGTTAAGCCTTCAGTAGAAAACTGAAAAAACACACCACTCATTACAGGGCGTAAATCGTCGTTTCCTGCAGCAAAAATAGTTTTGCTGATGGCTGTGGCTAAAATATCACCAAGTATTACGGTTTTACTAGGGTCTTCTAGGGCTACTGCTTTTGGAAATTCTTCACCACTAGCATAAGCCAACGCATATTTACCATGGTTAGAGCTTATTTCTACCGTATTATTGTCTTCAACCACAAAAGTTAAAGGTTGTTCTGGAAATGTTTTTAAAGTATCTAGCAATAAACGCGCAGGAATAGCAACACTACCTTCACTATCACTTTCTACATCTAGTGTAGAGGACATGGTAGTTTCTAAATCACTAGCTGAGACTGTAAGTTTAGTATGGTCTAATTCAAACAGAAAATTATCTAAAATGGGTAGTGTGTTAGAGCTGTTAATAACACCACCTAAAACTTGTAATTGCTTTAAAAGATAAGTACTTGATACTATAAATTTCATTCGTTGTTTTTTATGTTTTTAGAGGTCTTTATGAAATAACTATCATTTAAAATTAGCTGTTTTAAGGCAATTTTTAATGTAATTATTGCATAGGTATTGTACGATACGATTTAAAAAATCGTTACTTACAAATATATTCGAAACTAGTGTTTTAAAGAAACAAACTTATTAACAGTTAACTAGCATATTTTTTCTTGCGGAAGTACTGAAATGCAAAACCAAAAACAGCAAGTAAAGCTATTGGTAATCCAATGTTTAGCAGTTGCCAACTCATTTTTTCTTTTGCAATTTTTTCTTGATTTAAAAAGGCAACATCTATTTCTTTGGTGCGAATGTTTATAAGTCCATTATCATCCAGTAAATAATTCACTGCGTTTAGCAAAAATTCTTTGTTGCCGTATAGTTTTCCAGTCCACCTATCAAAGCCTAATTCTTGCGGACGTTCGCGCACCACTTCGTTTTTAATCACATCACCATCAGCAATTACAATCATTTTTGTATCTGTACTTTTTGCTTTAATATCTGGTATAGTAAATGGTGTAACACGATTTGCATAGGCTGAAGTAAACGCGCCTTCTAGTAATACAGCTAGTGTTTGTGTTTCGGTATTAAACGTTTTAGGATCCACAGGTTTGGTAACCAAATCTAAACTGATGTCTCGTGGCGTGCCTTCTAGTCGCGATAGTGGTGCGGTTTGTAGAAGAATCGTTTTATTTACATTGTTTTTAAGTGTATCAATAGGATTTGCAAAATCAAAACGCACTAAGTTTAGGTTATTTGTAATTGGGTGTTTGTGCTCAGCAGTTGCTAATGGCGAATAGGGCCAATTTAAATGTTGAAATTGCGAATTACTGCCATCACCCATTGCCAAAGTTATTGGGGCAGAGTAGGGTGTAGCCACCATTACAGGATTAATACGCACACCGTAGTTAAAGAAAAAGTCCGTTAGGTTTACATCTCTAGCAACGGCATAATTTTTACCTGCGGCGTTATATAAACTGTCTTTTTCCATGGCAACAGCATCTATAAGCCATAAACTTTTACCGCCTTGCATGGTGTATTGGTCTAATACAAACTTTTCGCTTTCGGTAAATGTCTCTGTAGGTTTTGCAGAAATAACAAGATTGTAAGCGTTTAAATCTTTAAGTGTTTTTTGTGGATTAGTCGCTACACTATCCAATGTAAATGGTGCTATAAAGTAATATGCTCCAAGAGTTTTAGCAAAGTCGGCAATGAATTTATCGTCTAGTTGCGCATTGCCTTTTAGTATAGCTATTTTTTTAGATTTAGGTGTTACTAATTTTTTAAAACCATCAGCAAAAGCATACTCTAAATGTTGTACCGAATTGCGCACCAATTCTTGTTGCGATGTACCAATTTTAGTTTTTACTAACGGGATTTTTACCGTTTGTTCGTTAAAACTGGCCAGTGCCCATGGAAAAATGACTTCTTGAGTAGCTTTACCATTTTCTTTCACCTCAAGTTGCATTGGTGTTAATCCGCGTTGAGTCAAGGTTTGTATGGTTTGTTGGCGAGATGCTTCATCTTTTAACGGATTGATAAATTCAAAACTAATGTTGCTATTTACATTAGCGAATTCTTCGAGTAACTGACGTGTTTCTGATTGTAGACGCCTAAATTCCGAAGGAAAATCTTCACCCTTTAAAAACACATCAACTACAATTGGTGCGTTTGCACTATTTACAATGTCTTTAGCCGATGTACTTAGTGTATAGCGTTGGTCTTTAGTAAGATCAAAACGCTTGTAAGCATAATTAAACACAATATTTAAAAGTAGGATACCAACAATAATACCTGCAAGTTTGGTGAACTCTTTTTTAGTAATACGGCCTGTTTTAATACCCAATTTAGTAAGTATAATAAACAGTAGAATAATACTTAAAAAGTAAATAATATCTCGTGTATCAATCACACCACGGCTTATGCTTTTGTAGTGGTAATTCATACCAAATTGTTCAACTATTGTATTTGAAGTAAATTCAGTAACACCTTCAAAACCAATATAACACACGAAACAAATAAAAACGGCAACAATAAAAGCAACAATTTGATTATTTGATAAGGTTGAGCAAAACACACCAATAGCGGTATAAGCTCCAGCTAAAAATATAAGCCCCAAATAAGAGCCAAAAACACTACCTAAATCTACATTGCCAGTTGGATTGCCTAATTGGTAAACGGTGTATACATATAAAAGTGTTGGCAATAGTGCCATTAAAATTAGTACTAATGCACCAAAGTATTTTCCTAAAACGATATTGAGATGCGAAATGGGTTTGGTAAGCAAAAGCTCTAAAGTGCCTTGCTTTTTTTCATCCGAAAAACTTCGCATGGTTACCGCTGGAATTAAAAACAATAAAATCCAAGGTGCTAATAAAAAGAAAGCCGAAAGATCTGCAAAACCATAATCTAGAATATTAAATTCACCTTTAAATACCCAAAGGAATAACCCATTTAAAATCAGGAATATGGCAATAACAAGATACCCAATTGGCGATGCAAAAAATGTATTGATTTCTTTTTTAAGTAGTGCTAGCATGTATTATCATTTTGTCATTACCAAGCGTGAGGAACAAACAGCGTGGTTAGCTCTCTTTTAGAGATTGCCGCAACAAATCTAATAATTTGTCTCACAACCGCGTTAATCATTTTAAACTTTCCAATTTATCAACACTCCAAGCTTCGGGTTTGGCATTAAAAAATACTTTAGTGTTTTGCCATACCGTTTTAAAAAAGGCGGAATTTCGATACTGTTCCAAATCATCTTCAGAATTCCAATAGCTGTAAGTAAAAAAAATATTGGGGTTGTTTTTATCGCGATACAATTCTAAAAATTCGCAACCTTTAAAACCTCTAATTTGTGTTTTACTCTTTTCAAAAACACTTAGAAATGTTTCAATATGTTCCGTTTTAAAACTCATTTTTACAATTCGTACCAACATTATTAGGTGCATGTTTAAAAAATATCTTGGTTTTGTGGCATAACAGGCACAGTTATAAAATCTATGCCAATGGTATCTCTAATATCTAAGCCCATAAGTGTTGCAGCACTTCCGTGTTTTTTAGAATCGCTTTTGTACATTGCAATCTCTAAAAAACCACCAGAATTAAATACCACTAAGCCTTTACCCTCATCTTGTCGCTTTTCTTTCGGTACTTCAAAATTCACAAAATCGCTGTACTTGTTATAAATAGTTTTAAATTTATATTGGCGCGCTGTAATCTCAAAATTGCGTCCTTTTTGTAGGGTTTCAAAAAACGATTTTCGCACGTTGGTTACCACATTACCATAAGTGTCAATATAAATAACGCGCCCAATAATCTTTGTTTTATCGGCGTTAACATAAGGTTTTAAATTATTAATGGGTTTTATGGTGTTTATGGGTTTTCCAATCACCTCTAAAGTACCACCACGCGCAATATGGCATGCCACCTTTACAAATACATCTAAAACCGGAAAACTGGTTTGTATTTTGTCATGAATATTAATTTCCACCATTTTCTCAGGTGCAATTTCAGAGCAAATCATGCTCATAATACCATTATTAGCACAAATAAAATAATGGTCGTCTAGTTTCATGGCAATATGCTTATTTTCGGCATGCAATTCAGAGTCTATACCAATAATGTGTATCGTGCCTTTAGGAAAACTGTTATAAGCATTTTGTATAATGTACGCCGCCTCAGGAATATTAAAAGGCGACACCTTGTGCGAGATATCAACAATATTCACATCAGGAAGCTCACTATAAATCGCGCCTTTTGTTGCGCCAGTAAAGTGGTCTTTCTCACCAAAATCGGTTGTTAATGTAATAATTGCCATGGGCAAAATTGTTGATATGTTTTAAGGTTAACTCATCCAAATTTATGTATTTTTGAATTGAGAGACATGTATATACAAAACTAATAAATCATTTTATCTCAATACACATTATTTTAATTAATGTTTTAACCAAAATCTATATTAAATAAACGCTTTTGAACGAAATTATAATTGAACTTGAAGAAATCACTCCAAAGGAATTTTTTGGAGCTCAAAACGCTAATATTGAACTGCTTAAAAAATATTTTCCAAAACTAAAAATAGTAGCGCGTGGTAACAAAATAAAAGCCTTTGGTGATGAAGAATTACTAGAAGAGTTTGATAGACGTATCACTATGCTTCTTAAACACTTTGGGAAGTATAACAAACTAGACGAAAATACCATAGAACGTGTGCTTACAAGTCAAAGTAGTGATGACTACACCACATCAAAAGCCAGTGGCGAAACTATAGTACACGGTGTTGGTGGTAAGCTTATAAAAGCCCAAACCGCAAACCAACGTAGACTTGTAGAAAGCATGCATAAAAACGATATGGTGTTTGCCATTGGGCCAGCAGGTACAGGTAAAACCTACACAGGTGTCGCATTAGCAGTTCAAGCTTTAAAAAATAAAGAAGTAAAGCGTATTATATTAACGCGTCCTGCGGTAGAAGCAGGCGAAAATTTAGGATTTTTACCAGGCGATTTACAGGAAAAACTAGACCCGTATATGCAACCTTTATACGATGCATTACGCGATATGATAGCACCCGAAAAACTAGCAAGTTATATCGAAAAAGGTACCATACAAATAGCGCCATTAGCCTTTATGCGTGGGCGCACGCTAGACAATGCCTTTGTAATTTTAGACGAAGCACAAAATACCACCCACGCGCAAATGAAGATGTTTTTAACGCGTATGGGTAAACATGCTAAGTTTTTATTAACAGGCGATCCTGGGCAGATAGATTTACCACGTCGTACCATTTCAGGATTAAAAGAAGCTTTGTTAATTTTAAAAAATGTAGATGGCGTAGGCATCATATTTTTAGACGATAAAGATGTTATCCGTCATAAATTAGTCAAGAAAGTTATAGAAGCTTATAAAAGTATAGAGAATAGAGATTAATTTTTTTAGGAGCTGTATCCCGCTTTCCGCTATATCTTTTTGTGTGCTTCATATATTTAGCACCTCCATAAAGTAATAGCAAAAAGGTTGTATAGCATAAATAGTTAACCATTAGAAAGCACACAAAAAGGATGCCGCTGCAATCGGGGCTAGGGTATAGGCAACAACAAAAAAACGTCGTAACAAATTATATATTTAAGCGCTGTGCGGCAATGTGTAAAACAACATTGCAATAAAAATTCGCAAACCAGTAACAAACAAATAAACTCATAAACGATTAAACAGTTTTACCAATGCGTAATACAATAATAGATACCAATTTTAATTTCCCAGGACAAAAGAGTTTGTATAAAGGAAAAGTTCGTGCCGTATATAACATAAACGACGAAGAATTGGTTATGGTGGCAACCGATAGGCTATCAGCCTTTGATGTGGTAATGCCAAAAGGTATCCCGTATAAAGGACAAATTTTAAACCAAATAGCCACTAAAATGATGGCTGCTACAGAAGATTTGGTTCCAAACTGGCTCACCGCCACACCAGATCCTAATGTGGCCGTTGGGCATTTGTGCGAACCCTTTAAAGTAGAAATGGTAATACGTGGCTATATGTCTGGTCATGCAGCACGCGAGTACAAAGCAGGAAAACGCATGCTATGTGGTGTGCCAATGCCAGAAGGGATGAAAGAAAACGATAAGTTTCCAGAACCCATCATCACACCAGCAACCAAAGCTGAAATGGGAGACCATGACGAGGATATTTCTAGAGAAGACATACTAGCAAAAGGCATTGTTTCAGAAGCAGATTATGTGGTTTTAGAAGACTATACGCGTAAATTATTTCAGCGAGGTTCAGAAATAGCAGCCTCAAGAGGTTTAATTTTAGTAGATACCAAATACGAATTTGGAAAAACCAAAGACGGTAAAATTGTACTAATTGATGAAATACACACTCCAGATTCCTCACGTTATTTTTACGCCGATGGTTACCAAGAACGTCAAAATAAAGGCGAAGCACAAAAGCAATTAAGTAAAGAGTTTGTGCGCCAATGGTTAATTGCTAATAATTTTCAAGGTTTAGAAGGGCAAACAGTACCACACATGAGTGATGAATACATAGAAAGCGTTTCAGAACGCTACATAGAACTTTACGAAAACATCACAGGCGAAACCTTTGTAAAAGCCGATGTGTCTAACATTCAACAACGTATTGAAACTAATGTTTTGGCATATTTAAAATAATTAATACCCAATTATATTTACAAAAAAAGACCTTGCGTTTAGCAAGGTCTTTTTTTGTTATTAGTTTTTAAGAGTGTATTGCTATACTTTTTGCCATGTTTGGTCCGCATTTAAATAAAAGCTACCCAATGCGTTAAAGTTACACTCTTCTGGTGCAATTAACGATAAAAATGTTTCGCCATTATCGCGTTTGTACAAATGGTATACTTCGCCAATAACAGGCTCAAAGGTAAATTTAGCATCAAAAATAAGTTTGTTGTATTCAAACTCTGCCATCATCTTTTTGTATTCTGCTTGCAGTTCTAAATACTTGGTTTCTATTTTATGATTTATTTTACTAATGCTTCTGTTTTTCCAAGGCGTGTTATCTGTGGTGCTTATGGCTGGTGCACCAACAGAAGTTGCGTAAGGTTTTAATGCTGCATCGTAGGTTTCCGTTTCTGTATTAAACACAACATTGTCAGGCTTCTTGTCTGCTTTCATAGTAAACAAAGGTTTAGCCTAATTTTTCAATTTGCTTCATAATCTCGTCAGCTTCATACGCTTTTTGATCGCTCATTTTTCTATTGGTAGTAGAAAGTTTGTGTGCCTCTTCTAAAAGTTTTTTGTATTGCTCTTGTAACTTTTCTTTCTCTGTTTTCTTTTTGAATAATCCAAACATACCTAACATTGTTAACTGATTTTCAATCTAAAAAAATCATGGTTATATACACAAAGATACAATTTTGTTTAATTTTAATTAAAAAAAGTTAAACAAAATGACTTTCGTTATTTTATAGAATACATATCCTTAAAATAAAATGCAACGAGTGCAGTAAAATTTACAGAATTTTTTGAGCAGACAAGACGCAAGTAATTACATTACAAATTGTTTATTTTATCTTATTTTAATTACTTAAATACGGTTTCAACTAAATTTTAAAAACCAACTCCAAGTATCACTTCCTCAAATTTTTAATACGCTCTAAAAGCGTAGGGTGCGAATAATGCATAAACACATACGCAGGATGCGGTGTTAAATTACTCAAACTATTTTTGGAAAGTTTTTTAAGCGATGTAATTAAGGGTTCAGCTTTATATGTGTTTTTGGCATAATTATCTGCCTGGTATTCAAATGCTCTAGAAAACACATTCATAATTAATCCTGTAATTTCAGAAATAGGTGCATAAAGTAATCCAAAAGCAATTAATCCAATATGAAAACTAGGCGTTGTAACACCTAAAGCTTGAGACAACGCAGGGTTTGATATAAACAACGATAAGATGTATAGCGTAACACCAGTTAGTAGTATAGACGCAAATAAATTAAAAATAATATGTTTCTTTTTATAGTGTCCAACTTCGTGCGCTAATACTGCAACAATTTCTTCATTGTCCAAATCATTAATTAAGGTATCATAAAGTGTTACGCGTTTTTCGCTACCAAAACCAGAAAAATAGGCATTGGCTTTTGTACTGCGCTTAGAGCCATCAATAACAAAAATTTTATCCAATTTAAACCCTACAGTTTTGGCATAAGCCGAAATTTTATCACGCAAATCTCCAGCTTCTAAAGGCGCTTGCTTATTAAACAATGGCACAATTAGTTTTGAATAAAACATATTCATAAATAAGGTAAACACAGCAACCAGTCCCCAAGCATAAAGCCAAAAGTGTTTGCCTGTAACCTCATAAAACCAAATAATTAACGCTAAAATGCCACCGCCAACAACGGCCATCATAAGCCAACCTTTAACCTTATCTAACAAAAATGTTTTTAGGGTGGTTTTATTAAATCCAAATTTTTCTTCTATTACAAAAGTGCTATAATAGCTAAACGGTGTGGTTAAAATATCACTGCCAATTGTAATAATTCCAAAGAAAATTAAGGCTGTAAGTATAGGGTTATTGCTGTACTGTCTCGCTATGGTATCTACAAATGCAAAACCATCAAACCATAAAAAACCAAGTGTTAAAACCACAGAAAATAGAGAGGTAATGAGACTGAATTTATATTTAGTCGCCTTGTAGTTTTGCGATTTCTTATATTCGGTAGCGTCGTAAACATCTTTAAGTGCATCAGGCAATTCATCATTAAAATGTTTTGCGTTTAAGGCGTCTAAAATTTTATCAATTATAAAATTGATAACGATTATTGCAATTATGATATAGAATAAAAGCTCTGAGCTCATAAGTTTTATGTTCTAGTTTAAAAATCATTTTTCAATGTTGCACTAAAGGTAACCCTGTCCCATAATACAATAGTATTTTAAGGGTATTTGGTTGTGCTCAAATTGATATTGAGTGCATTAATTAATTATTAAAGCCTCTTTGTCTTTTCGCTTCAAAAATAAGAATTCCTGCAGCAACCGAAACATTCATAGAGTCTATTTCTCCTTGCATGGGTATTACAATATTTTGGGTAGCACACTTTAACCAAATATCACTTAAACCTGTAGCTTCTGTTCCCACAACAATAGCCGTTGGTTTTGTAAAATCTTGTGTGTGATATTCTACTGATGCTTGTAGTGCAGCACAATACACAGCAATGTTATGCGCTTTTAAAAACGTAATAATATTTTCAGTAGTTCCTACAGCGATAGTGTTTGTAAACACACAACCAACGCTAGAGCGTATAATGTTTGGGTTATATAAATCGGTTTTTGGGTTAGCTATAATTACGGCATCAGCATTTGCAGCATCTGCAGTTCTTAATAGTGCACCAATATTACCTGGTTTTTCGGGAGCTTCGGCTACTAAAATTAATGGATGTTTTGTTTCTAATTTCAAATCATCTAAACTGTTTGATTTTGATGTTGCCACAGCCAAAACCCCTTCAGTGGTATCACGATATGCTAATTTTTGGTACACTTCTTTTGAAATCTCAATAGTGTCAACAGGTGTGTCAAAGCTCTTCAACCTAATGCGTTCTATTAGGGGTTTAAGATGTTCAGAAGGACACAAATCAGGATAAAACAATAGAGTTTCCAATTGATATCCACCTTTTATGGCTAGAGTAATTTCACGTTCGCCTTCAATTAAAAACTTCCCCGTTTTTCGACGCTCGCGCGATTTGTCTCGTAATTGTACCAGCTGTTTTACAAGCGAATTTTGTGTGCTTAAAATATGTTTCATATAGATAATACAAAAGTAATACTTTATTGTAATGTTATAGCACTAACTTCGTCTAAGAGAAAAACTATCAAAAAATTAATCGATCATGAAACACGTATTCGCAGTAGTGATACTTCTGTCACTTTTTAATTGTAAAAACAAAACAACACCTAGTGTAGACTATTCTGAAGAAAACCTTAACGTTACAACATCTGTTTACCCAGAAAACATTAGTAAGGTATTTAAAGCCCACGGCGGTATTGATGCATGGAATAACATGCAATCGTTAGCGTTTACCATGAAAAAACCAAATGGTGATGAAGTTACTACCACCCATTTAAAAAACAGAAAATCGCTTATAGAAATGCCAAATCATACAATAGGTTTTGATGGTGAAGACGTTTGGCTTAAAAGCAAAGACACCACAACCTATAAAGGCAATGCAAAGTTTTATTACAATTTAATGTTCTATTTCTATGCGATGCCGTTTATTTTAGGAGACGATGGTATTCTTTACGAAGACGTGCCACCATTAGAGTTTGAAGGACAAACCTATCCAGGAATTAAAATTGCTTACGAAGCTGGCGTTGGCGAGTCGCCAGAAGACGAATATATTGTATACTACAACGCAGAAACCCACAAAATGGAATGGTTGGGCTATACCGTTACATTCTTTTCAAAAGCTAAAAGTAAAGAGTTTCACTTTATAAAATATAGCAACTGGCAAACCATTAACGGACTAGTGCTACCAGAAACACTAACGTGGTACAACTATGAGAATAATAAACCCACAACAAAGCGTAACGATTTAAAATTTGCTGATATTGTACTTTCTAGTACAGCTCCAGAAGCCCAAATTTTTGACGCTCCAGAGGATGCCGAAATTATAGAATAAAGAAGCAAAATAGCAGTATTTTGAAACATAAATTATAAAAAAACGCGCAGCACATCTGCGCGTTTTTTATGTAGTGTATTATAATCGTCACTATGCTTTTAGTCTGCTAAACTACCATAAGTACTTAATGGGTTTCCTTCCAGGTAATTTACCAAAAGTGCTACAACGTAGCTATAACTTTCCATACCTTTAGCTTGGTTATTCGCTTTTAAAAAATTGCCATAAAACAACTTAAAAAAGGGTTCTAACGGATTTTCGTGAGCTTGCCAAAAGGCACGCGATGCTTCGTAGTTTTTTAAGATTCCAGGATTAACATCGGCAACAACATCATCAAATAAACAAGTATCCCGTCTGTAAATTTCATTCAAACAAAACCGCAGTCCAAAAGTATAACCGCAATATTTTATAAAGATATCATCGTTATGCGCCGCCGCCATAAACCCAATAAAATTAGCCTCATTTTCGGCAGCATAACCCAATTGGTGCGCAATTTCGTGCGCCGTAGTTGTTGGGAATTTGTACATAGGAATCCGCCCATTTACCTGCGCCTCATTAGTCAACGGGTTTAAATACCCACTAAAACCCATGTAAGTTAACGGGTAACTAAATAACGATTGTTTTGCACTTTTAGGATAATAATCTAAGTGTGGAAACACCTGTTTTAAATTATCGTAACCCTTTGGTATCAATTCAAAAATCTGTGTTTTATCGTACGGTACATCTACTTCAACCGTATCGTTATGGGTAATTTTAACATGCAAATTATTTGATGCTGCAATTAGTTTTTCTGTCACAACAACCAGTTGTTCCGTAGTGTAATTGGCCTCTAAATTTAAATTATCATGCAGTGGCAATCGGTAATAATTCATACCCCAAAACGCATGAAACGCAAAATAAATTAAAGACACCGCACAAAACACATCAACCGCCCAAGCCTTAAAATCTTTAACAATGCGCAATCTATGTGTTACAAACCACCAAATTATATAGCAACCACCCAACCCATACACCACATCGCCAAACGAAAATGGCAACCAGCCCAAAACACCCCTAAACAGTTTAGAAACAAAAGGGTACAAGCCCTCGCTGTAATAGCGCTCTACAATTTTAGGATGTTTTGCTAGCCATTTTACCACCAAAACCTGTGGTATAATGCTCAAGGCTAAAAGCACTTTTTTCTTTTTCAGCATACCTCAAAAATACTAAAAATTTGTACCGCAGCGTTCCTTTGTATTTACTAAAGTTTCTTCCTGCTTTCCACTATATCTTTTCGCGAAGTAGTTTTAATTTTCTGTTTAAATAGTTGTAAAACAGTGGTTTTTTTATCTCCAATTGGCATTATAGGCAAGTCGCAAAAAGGATGCCGTTGCAATCAGGAGTAGCTGCCAATGTCGTAGCATTTTTGCTATCTTTACCATGTATTAGAAAAACACTATGAGTAAAGAAATTAGACAGCTAGAACCTACACAACTTTGGAATAAATTTGCCGACTTAAACGCCGTACCACGCCCTTCTAAAAAAGAAGAACGCGTTATCGCATTTATGAAAAACTTTGGCAAAAATCTAGGTTTAGAAACTATTGAGGATGCAGTAGGTAACGTTATCATAAAAAAGCCAGCAACCGCTGGAATGGAGCATAGAACTACAGTGGTAATGCAATCGCATTTAGATATGGTACACCAAAAAAACAGTGATACAGTATTCAATTTTGATACCCAAGGCATTGATATGTATGTAGAGGGCGATTGGGTTAAAGCTAAAGGTACTACACTTGGCGCAGATAATGGCTTAGGCGTTGCTACAATTATGGCAATTTTAGAAAGTACAAACATAGCGCATCCGGCCATAGAAGCACTATTTACAATAGATGAAGAAACCGGAATGACGGGCGCAATGGGTTTAAAAGGCGGGTTGTTATCTGGTGGCATATTATTGAATTTAGATACCGAAGAAGACGACGAAATTGGCGTGGGTTGTGCAGGTGGTATTGATGTAACAGCAACAAGAACCTATACCGAAGAGGAAACACCAGAGTTTAAAATAGGCTTTAAAATTAACGTAAAAGGCTTACAAGGTGGGCATTCTGGAATGCAAATTCATGAAGGCTTAGGGAACGCCAATAAAATAATGAACCGTTTGTTGTTTGATGGTTTTGAAAATTTCGGGTTGCGTATTTCAGAAATTGATGGTGGTAGCTTGCGCAACGCCATTCCAAGAGAAAGTAAAGCCATTGTAGCTATAGATGCCATGCACGAAGACGCATTTCTTTTAGAAACACAACACTTGGTTAATACTATAAAAACCGAGTATAAAACGATGGAGCCAGATTTGGAAGTTACTATTTCTAAATGCGATACACCAAAAAACGTTATGGATTTAGGTGTTCAAGAAGGCCTTATAAGAGCTATATATGCTGCGCTTAATGGCGTGTATCGTATGAGTGCAGATATTCCTGATTTGGTAGAAACCTCAAACAACATCGCTAGAGTTATTGTAAAAAACGGTGCTATTAAAATTGGGTGTTTAACACGGTCGTCGGTAGAAAGTTCTAAAATAGATTTAGCAAATAGCCTTAGAGCAACGTTTGAATTAACAGGTTGCGAAGTAGAATACAGCGGCGATTATCCTGGATGGACGCCCAACATGGATTCTGCTATTTTAAAAGTAATGGCTAAACTGTACGAGGATTTAAATGGTACAAAGCCACACGTGGCTGCATGTCATGCTGGACTTGAATGTGGCATTCTTGGGCAAAATTATCCAGAGATGGATATGATAAGTTTTGGGCCAAATATAAAAGGGGCACACTCACCAGATGAACGCGCGCAAATTTCATCAGTTCAAAAATATTGGAGATTTGTTTTAGAAATTTTAAAGGCTATTCCTGAGAAAAACTAAACATGTTATTTTTTTCAGAAACACTTAACGCTTAAAGCCACTTTTTCTTTCTAAAATAATACAGCATTCCTAAAAACATAACAATCATAACACCCCAAAGGATGAAGTAAGAGTATTTGTATTGTAGTTCTGGTATGTACTCGAAATTCATACCATAAATACCAGCAATAAAGGTTAATGGAATAAATATAGAAGCCATTATAGTTAGTACCTTCATAACTTCATTCATTTTGTTGCTAATGGTTGTCATATACATATCCATTAAACTCCAAATCATTTCACGGTAAATATCTATGTTTTCGGTAACCTGTATCAAGTGGTCGTAAATGTCGCGGTAATAGGTAATAGTTTTTGGTTGTATAAGGTCGGTTTCGTTTTTTTCAATACGATTTAACACTTCACGAAGAGGAAAAATAGCGCGACGTAATCTTAGAATTTCACGTTTTAAATCTTGAATTTTTTGGCTAGCGCCATCCTCTATATTTCCAGAGAAAATTTCAGTTTCAAAATCTTCAATTTTATCTCCAAGCACTTCTATAACACCAAAATAATGGTCCACAATAGCATCAATAAGTGTGTATAACAAATAATCAGCTTGCATGTTACGTACACGCCCTTTTGCTTGCCTAATGCGGTTTCGTACGGTATCAAACACATCACCTTCAGATTCTTGAAACGACAATACGTAGTTTTTACCCAAAACAAAACTTACCTGCTCTGATACTATAGTTTGGTTTTTGTCGTAGTACAACATTTTAAGCACCACGAACATGTAATTTTCGTACTCGTCTATCTTTGGGCGTTGGGCTATGTTTACAACATCTTCTAGCACCAATGGGTGCAGTTCATAATGCTTGCCTAGTTTACCTATATCTTCTACATGATTTAGGCCATTTATATTTATCCAAGTAATAGAATCGGTAAGTTTAAAGGCATAAGTATCCTCAACAGTACTGAGTTCTTTTTCAATACAATTATTGGTAGTGTAGTCAAAGGCTTCTAAAAAGAGTTTCGATTTGGCGCGTTCGCCAGTGTAAATAATACTTCCTGGAATTTGACCTAGTACTTTTTTAGACCGATTAACTCTTTTTCTTGGCATATTTTGTATTTCTTTTAAATATATAGAAAATATTTAAACGGCATCAGCACCATCATCATCACTATGGTTACCTTCTATGGCGTCTTTTTCTACAAGTGTTACTGCTTTTTGCAGCATTAAGTTGTTAGGGTAAGTTACTAAGTCACCATTTTCTACTCTTAAATGCAATTGAAAAGCGCGAATATCTTCTATAATAGCCGTTACCGGAAAATCTTTATCATGAATAGAAATTTTATCGCCCACTTTATAAGGGAAGTTAAAGAACATAATTATTCCAGACGTTACATTGCTTAAAATAGACCAAATAGCAAAAAGCGCAATACCAATAATGGCAAATACAGACGAAAATATAACCGCAATATCTTCAAACTTTGCACCAAGTACAAAACACTCAAGTAAAATGCCGATAATTAGTAAAGACACAGTAACATACCTGCGCATGAGTCTTATTCTGGCATCATTAATACCGCTTTTACCACCTATTTTTTTGATTAAAAGGTTTGTTACACCACCAACTATGAACAGTATGACAATAACAAATGCCGTTTGTATCAATTGTTTTTGGTACGTTTCAAAAAAAAGCTCGAACATAATAATTTGGTAAAATTAGTGACAAATATACGGTCAAATTAATTCAACTGCAGGCTATCTCTTAAAACTTCACTGGCATTATTATTTTTACTCCAATAGGGCGATTTTATAGTGTTTAGCTTGGTAGCTTTTGTAGTCATAAGTTGCGCGCCACTTTTAAACGTTTCTTCCCAACTTAAAATCTCGTAAGGAAATTTTGGGTTAAAATACAAAGTTAACGATCTGTTTAAATCTTTATAATTTAGCGTGTATGTGTTATCAGTTAATTGGGCTTCTGCCTTGTATGCTTTAATCTTTACGTGTTTCATTCTCGTATATTCAAATGAAGGAACTACATTAATAGTTCCAGTGGGTAACGATTTAGGGTTGATACGTAACTGTGTCCATAACTCATTTTCTAAAATAGTTTTATCGAGCTTGTAAAGTTCATCGGCTTCACCTTGAAAATAAGAGTGCGACATGATATTAAACTTGTCTTTATTATTTAATTGTGCATAAATATGTCCGCACCATTCTTGCATAGAACTAGAAACTTTTAATGCATGCTGATTGTTTGATACAGGATAAAACGTACTCTGCATTATCGAATACGGATAAATACCCGTATTAAAGTTTTTTGTAGCATTCAGCTTTAAAACAGGAATATTACTACTGTTTTGATTATCTGCTTTTACTTGAATTTCTGGTAAAAAATCTTCGGTTACAAAAATTAAAACGGCGTTGCCTTCTCGCATTTCGCCATAGCGTGCTTGCTCTAATTTATAAGATGAGATTTCTGCTTGTCCTGCATACCAGTAGTCTTTAAATTCTTGCGATAACGGTGCTGCGGGCTTAGTATTTTCTATACTGGTTTTAGTAGCTAAAAGCGTTTTACTGTTCGCTTCTTGCTTACAACTTTGAAATAGTACGATTGCTAAACCTACTAAGATAGATGGTAGTAAAGCGTTGTTAATTCTCTTCATAATGGTTATTTTTTATAAAATTACAAACTTAACTTAGGGCTGCAATGTCATTTAACGTTTTGTAAACAAGATGTACTGGTAATCCCATGACGTTAAAGTAAGAACCTTCTATTTTGGTAACGCCTATTTGCCCAATCCAATCTTGTATGCCATATGCACCTGCTTTGTCAAAAGGTTTGAAGTGTTTTATGTAATAGTCTATTTCCTGTTTAGATAATGGTTTGAACGTTACTTTTGTAATGTTGTGCAATGTTTTTTCATAAGTAGTAGTTGTAAAGCAAACTGATGTAATAACTTCATGTGTATTACCACTTAAAGATTTTAATATGGCAACAGCTTCATTTGTGTCTCTGGGTTTTCCTAAGGCAGTATTATTATGCCAAACAATGGTATCACTTGTAATTAAAATATCGTTTGGTTGTAATTCGTTCTTAAATGGTAAAGCTTTAAGTTGCGCTAAGTAGTTACTAATTTCAAAGTGCGTTAATCTTGGCGGATATTCTTCATCTACGGGTTTTAATCGAATTTCAAAATTTACATCTAAGTCTTTAAAAAAAGCGTGTCGCCTTGGTGATTGAGAGGCTAAAATTAGGTTGTGATGTTTTAAAATATCTTTTAGCATTATTTTTTAAAGTGTGTAAATTTAGTAATGATTGAAGTTACAAAATAAAAGGATAGAGTAATAAGGAAAGCATGCCAAATAATAGCACCAGTTTGTATAAGGTGGCAATGCGGCTATAATCGCTTTTATGTTTAGCATAAAAAAGTTGAATAGCAATGTATATAAGCGGCGCGATAAGTAATACTAAAAAATAAATTAGTGCTATTGGCTGCTTGTAAAGTTTACAAACCACATAAAAAATGATAGTTAAAAGCGGAACACTATGTAATACAAGCAACACATGTTTAGTTCGCGCTCTACCAATTACAATGGGTAAGGTGCGTAAACCTGCTTTATAATCGCCATCTATATCTTCAATATCTTTTGCAATTTCTCTTAAGAGGTTAATCATAAAAGCAAAAAGCGCATAGTCTAAAATAATTTTAAAAAATGTAAGTTGTATGTTTTTATTGATTTCAGTGAGGTTGGGTGTTAATTCAAATAAACCAACAATTATTATACTAACAGCAACCAAAGCAGAAATTATAATATTGCCAACAAGTAGTATGCCTTTTAAATAAGAGGAATAAATGTAGAGTAATGCTGAAATAGTTACAAAAATGCTAAAAAACGCGCTTTTACCAATATAATGCGATACGTAAAAGCCAATACCAACGCCTATAATGTTACAGATGATAAAAAGCGTATAGCCTGTTTTTTCTGAAATCGATGTGCCAATAACACATTTTTTGGGTTTGTTTATGGCATCTGTAGTTACATCATAAATATCGTTGATAATATTACCCGCAGCAGCAATAGCAATTGTAGCTAAAATAAGTAGAGTAATGCCCAATCCATCTAAGGCGCTTTGTACCCCAAAAGGCTCTAATAATGCATATTTAATTAGTAATTGTACAAGTACAATCATTAATAAATTCTTCCAACGGATAAGATTTAAAAACGCCAATATAATTTATGCATTTATTTTATACAGGTAAAGTAGGTTTAAAATTTTAGAAAACTGAAAACTGAAAACTGTAAACTGAACACTGAACACTAGTCATACTTAGCATCAAAATTACCGTTCCATTTATCTTGAACTTTCAATACCTGTTCAATAACATCGCGTACGGCACCTTTACCACCATTTTTATGAGAAATATATTTTGAAATGGCTTTTATTTCTGGCACAGCATCTTGAGGGCAACATGGCAAGCCAATACGTTTCATCACTGGGTAATCAGGAATATCATCACCCATATACAAAACATTTTCAGAAGAAATTTTATTACTATTGAGATAATCATTCAGTTGCTCTATTTTATTGTGCGCGCCTAAATAAATATCAGCTATACCTAAAATAGATAAACGCTTTTTTACACCTTCATTGGTGCCGCCAGAAATAATGCAGATACTATATCCTTCATTTAAAGCGGTTTTTAGAGCGTAGCCATCTTTTACATTCATGGTACGTAACATTTCTCCAGATGTAGTAATTTGTACAGAACCATCAGTAAGTACACCATCTACATCAAAAATAAAGGTGGTAATTTGATTTAAATATTCTTTATAGCTTTTCTCTTCCATGAGTTATAGTTTACAGTAAATTATTTAGAAAATCTACCATGCGTGTTTTGAATTGATTGGGTTAATAATTTATAAATTTCTTGGTGTTGCTCATCTTCTAGAATCGCAATATGTTTATTTATTGTTTTTGTATCATTGCGTTTTGCAGGACCTGTTTGCGCCATATAAGGCGATATGTCTTGTACTTTTTTTGCAGTTTCTAAAATAAGTGGTTTTAGTAAATCAAATTCTGCAGCTTCAGATTCTACAATTTCGTGTGCAATGCGATACATCTGGTTTGTAAAATTATTTACAAACACAGCGGCAAGATGCAATACCCTGCGCTGATCGCTATTTATTTTTTTTACAGGGCTTCCTATTGCAGTTGCTAACGTTTTTAAAATAGGGTAATCACTCTTATTTAGGGTTTCAATACAAATAGGCACATCAGCAAAATTTAAAGTAGCCTTTTTGCTAAACGATTGTAAAGGGTAAAACACGCCACGCCTGTGCTTTTTATCTAAATCATGAACATTTACACTACCAGAAGTGTGTACCACTAATTGATTTTTTACTGTTAAACTTTTGGATACGTTTGCTACAGCATTATCACTTACAGCTATTATAAAAACATCAGCGGCTTCTAGAGCATCTATATTATCTGTAATTTCTACTTCGCTTTCGTATGTAGATATAGCATCTATATTTCTGTTAAACCATTGTTTTACAGTAATTTGATTAGAGGTTTTAAAAGCTTTGAATAAATGTGTGGCTACATTGCCAGCACCTAATAGTGTTACAGAAATCATACTGCTAAAATAAGTAAGAATTACGATTTTTGATTTAGGATTTGCGTTTTTTTAAAAAACCTAATACCATTTAAAATTTTACTTTTGGCGTATGGCAAAACAGGACATAAAGGATAGAAACGATGTATACCGGTTAGTGAGTACATTTTATGATACAGTAAGAAACGATAAAACTCGTGGTCCTTTTTTTAATAACAGCATAAAAGACTGGGATGCTCATTTAGAGCATTTAACTACCTTTTGGGAATCTAGTTTGTTTTTAAAGACAAAGTATTCTGGAGATCCGTTGCAAACACATATAGATTTAGACAAACGTTTTAATCATAGTATTTCTGAAATGCATTTTGGCATATGGCTAAATTTATGGATAAAAGCGGTAAATGCTCTATTTGAAGGTGATTACGCCGAAAACGCAAAACATCGTGCCAGAAAAATGCGCACTTTTATATTTTTAAAAATGTTTGAAGCTAGAAGTTGATTGTTACTTTAAATATAAGCAGATAAGTACTTATAAATCTAAATTTTATATTAAAACAAACACCTTTGAAATTCAAAGGTTTTAAAGCAAGAAGCAGTATACATATTAGATTTAAATGTGTTTCAACATCTTAAAATCATCCATAACAAAACCATTACCAATAGGCATAACAAGAGCACCTAAATTTTCAAAACCTAACATGTTATACGTTTTTATAGCGTTTGTGTTTTCTTTATTTACAGTAAGCGAAATACTGTTGCAGTTCCAAGATTTGGCTATGGTTTCAATATACACCATAGCTTGTTTACCAAAACCATTGCCTCGCTTAGCTTTTAAGAGGTATAGTTTGCTTAAAAACAAATTGTTATCATCTTGTTTTATAGCAAAATACCCAATAGCTTTAGTTTCAAAATGTATAGTATAGTAGTGGTAGCCTTCAAGTGTTTGTTGTTGTATCGCTTTTGCAGATTGAAATTTATGCAACATATAATCCACTTGGGCTTTGCCAATTATTGCGATGTAATGCGCTCTCCAAATGGTGTTAGCCAAACCTTCTATAACTTCAAAATCAAAAAAAGTAGTTGCTTTTTTAAATGCTATCATATTACGTATAAAAATATCATAAAGAAATGGCAAATAGCACCAGCCAAAACAAATAGATGCCAAATAACGTGATTAAACGGTATTTTTTCAATCACATAAAAAATGATACCTACAGTGTAAGCGATACCACCAGCAAATAGTAGTGTGATACCTCCAGCATCCATAATGCGTGATAAGGTAGAAAAATCAAAAACTATAAGCCAACCCATGGCCAAATAGAGTAGGGTAGAGAACAGCTCGAACCGTCCTGTAAAAAACGTTTTTAAAATAACACCAAAACCGGCAATGCCCCAAACAATGTAAAATAATGTCCAACCTAAGCTTTCTTCTAGCATAATAAGCAGCACAGGCGAGTACGTTCCAGCAATCAATACGTAAATGCTTATATGATCTATAACTCTTAAAAATCGCTTTTTACGTTCGTTTTTAGCAGCGTGATACAATGCAGAAGCTGTAAATAAAATAATTATGGAAAATCCGTAAATAATAACACTAGTTAAACTGTAATCTGTTTTTCTAGTATCAAAAACAATAAGTAGTACTAAGGCAGCAAGTCCAAAAAGCGCACCAATGGCATGACTTATGGTATTTAATTTTTCCTCAAATGCCGTTTGAATGCGCATGCTTATTCCGCTTCGGTTTTACCGTATACCCATTTATCGGTAAGCTTGTAAAAATCAATATTAAGTTTAGATTTTTGTCGTACCAAACGCCCACTCTGGAAGTTGCGTTGCAAAATATCTTCAATTAAATAATCTTCCTTATCCAACCAAGGGTCATATTCTTTTTTCAATTTAATATCAAAAACATTGGCAGTAGTATTGTACCAAAACGCGCGCCAACCATTGCGCAATTCCTTCACCAAATCAAAAGCAGTACGCCCTGTTTGCCTGTGAATTAATTTAATTAGAATTTGACCTTCAGTACGTGTTAATTTTTTTAATTCATCCGAAAATTCACCTTCAATATATTTTTGTACTTTCTTGGTGTAGCGTTTCTTTTGGCGTTGTTTAGTTAGTGTTTTAAGTGTTCTTGTTAAAGAGTCTAAACGTTCAGCAGCCATTTTAGCATACGGATATACTTTAATTGTTTTTCTGCGTAAAATCAAATAGCGTATTCTATCTTTTTTACTGTCAAATTTCAGCTTATGCAATAGCATCACTTCATCTAAATCTATTGCTGTTTTTGGTATAGAATCGCCCTCAATTACAATGTAAGTTACGTCGGTAGTGTCTTGTACAACATCATTTACTTGCGCAAAACCTATAAACGATAAAAGGACAAATATGTATTTTAAATAGTTCATGTAAAATCTCTAGGAGCAATTTCAATACCAAAATTAATAATTTACAAATTGCTACACTATTTTATTAGTAAAATCAATTCATTTTTTAGGGTGCTTCGTTAATAGATTTAGCTTATAGCGTTGGTAGAACCAAAAACTACTATTACAATTCTTAATGTAGTTTGTATCTAATAATTTTAAAATAGATATAATAAAATGCATTTCTAGAACTTTAAAATCATATTAATATTTTATTTTAGTACAAAATCTTTAACACATGGCAAAAAAGTCGATTTTAAACAAAAAATCATTACAATTTTTAGAGAAATATTTAAATAATGCCGCACCAACGGGTTACGAGTGGGACGGACAAAAACTTTGGATGGATTACCTTAAACCGTATGTAGACGAGTTTATTACCGACACCTACGGTACAGCAGTAGGGGTAATTAATCCTAAAGCAAAATACAAAGTAGTTATAGAAGGGCATGCCGACGAAATTTCATGGTATGTTAATTATATTTCAGATGACGGCCTTATATACGTTATTAGAAATGGTGGTAGTGATCACCAAATTGCGCCAAGTAAAGTAGTTAACATTCATACCAAAAACGGTATAGTAAAAGGTGTTTTTGGATGGCCAGCAATACATACTAGAAATAGAAGTAAAGAAGAGCCACCAAAACCAGACAATATTTTTATAGACTGCGGTTGTAAAGATAAAGAAGAGGTAGAAAAATTAGGCGTGCATGTGGGTTGTGTAATTACGTATCCAGACGAATTTCATATTCTAAATGACGATAAATTTGTATGTCGTGCTATAGATAACCGTATGGGTGGATTTATGATTGCTGAAGTGGCACGTTTATTAAAAGAAAATAAGAAAAAACTTCCATTTGGCTTGTATGTAACAAATGCAGTGCAAGAAGAAATAGGGTTGCGTGGTGCAGAAATGATAACCCAAACCATAAAACCTAATGTGGCTATAGTTACAGATGTAACACATGACACCACAACCCCAATGATAGATAAGAAAAAAGCGGGCCACCTTGAAATTGGTAAAGGACCAGTTGTAGCTTACGCACCGGCAGTACAACAAAAATTAAGAGATCTTATTACAGATACAGCCGAGGCTAAAAAAATACCATTTCAACGCTCTGCATTATCAAGAGCCACTGGTACAGATACTGATGCATTTGCCTATAGTAATGGCGGCGTAGCTTCTGCACTTATTTCATTACCATTGCGTTACATGCATACTACTGTAGAAATGGTACATAGAGACGATGTAGAAAATGTTATTAAGTTGATATACGAAACGGTTTTAAAGATAAAGGATGGCGATAGTTTTAGTTATTTTGAATAGGAAATTTTCCATCAAATTTAAAAACATTTGTCTTGTTTTATTATCAAGATGTTTTATATTTGCACCGCTTTTAATTTTAGGTTAAAGGCATTTAGGGCTCTTAGCTCAGCTGGATAGAGCACCTCCCTTCTAAGGAGGCGGTCGAAGGTTCGAATCCTTCAGGGCTCACAAAAAGCTTCACTAATTTTAGTGAGGCTTTTTTGTTTTATATGCTATCTGTATTTTTGAAACGTATGAGTGATAATTTTAAGAACGAATTTTTTGGTATCGGTATTCAAAATGGTAAAACACCCGAAAACTTAGGTGTGCTTTGGCGTTCTGCACAAAATTTAGGTGCTAGTTTTATATTTACTATAGGAAATAGATATGCAAAACAAGCTTGCGATACGCATAATGCTGTAAATGCAATGCCATATTATCATTATGAAACCTTTGATGATTTTCTAAAAAACATTCCTAAAGGTGCTCGTATTGTTGGTGTAGAACTCACCGATAATGCTGAAAATTTAGAAACGTTTCACCATCCAAGACGTTGTGTGTATTTGCTTGGAGCCGAAGACCATGGTTTATCTAAACAAGCCATAGCAGCATCGCACTTTGTGGTAAAATTTAATTCTAAATTTAGTTTAAATGTTTCTGTAGCTGGTAGTATTGTGCTTTACGATAGAGGTTTAAATAAAGCTAGATCTTAATTTAATTTACAACTTCCTTAAGTTTATCCATTCTAAAACATTGTTCTTCTCCTAGATAATCAAGGTCTCCATGTTTTTCAGACCAAAACCCATCTAGCACATCTTTAGATAAGCATTTGTAAACTACAACACCTTTAAACGTTGTGTTTTCATTTTTGTAGTTAAAATTAATTACAAGAATACCATCCTTAAAAAAGCCGTAGCCAAATTGTTCTTGTGTGTTGTTAATTAGCCATTTGGCTTTAACTCTTTGGTGCATGTCAATCTCTAAGTTTAAAACCCCTTTGTAAGTATGCGATTCGGCATTTTGGTTGCTACCTGTTACAGTGTATTGTCCCGCTAACTCTTCAATACTCATAGTTTTTCTGTGATTAAAATTAGTTTAGAGTTGTTTACATTGGTAGTAAAAAATAAATAGGTGTCACCACCATCTTTAATTTTTGTTTTTTGCCTAAGTTGAGATACGGTTTCAGGAAAATTTCTAGTGGTAATATTTGCTTTGGTTATAGGTAAGCGTTTTAGTGCTTTTTTGCTGTACGGCACTACACTTTTAATTTTAAAAATTCTCCCTGGAAAATCAATAAGCGTATCACTAGTATACAAATGCGAATGTTTATGGAGTTTTAAAACAGGTAGTTGCTGTGCTACTTGGTTAAAAGCACCAGCTTTTAAAATGGCAGCGTTGGGTTCGTATAAAAATTTTAGAGGCGTGCTGTAATTGGAATTTTGGTTTTTTTCATCGTTTAGTACAAATTCAAAACGTTCTGCTGCGCTTTTCTTAATATTTATTGTTTTTATCACTGTGTCACCCAAAAAACCTTTAGTTAAAACCCACAACAATTCTTTCACTTCATTATGTATTGCTACAACGTGAATGCTGCTTACGTGTTGTAATTCTGCAATACCACTAGAAATATCCAGTAATGGCGATGTTTTTATTAGAATATGGTCTGAATGTTTAAAAAGTAAGTTTAAATGTTCTGGTACATTTGGCAAACAATCGTTTAGAAAAAATACCTTGCCTTTACTATCGTGACGTCTTGAGGGATCTATGTAAATCCAATCAAAAGTAGCAGTGGTGTCTTTTAAATATGCAATGCCATCGGTTGGCAGCGTTTCAACATTATTGACATGTAATTGTTTGTAATTGTGATTTACAATTTCAGATAATTTAGTATTAATCTCACAGTGCTTTACTGTTTTAAACCGTTTTGAAAAATACAGACAGTCTACACCAAAACCTCCAGTAAGATCAATAATTGATGCACCATTAATTAATTCTGATTTATACTTTGCTGTAATTTCAGAAGAGGTTTGCTCAATATTTAGCGCATTGGGATAGTAAATATTTTGAGCTGAAAACCACGTAGGTAGTTTTATTTTACATCGTTTTTTAGCTTCAATTTGTGTGATAATTTCTGAGTTTTCTACATTAGGAAATGAAAACCCTTTAAGTACTAAAAGCTGTATATCAGAATTTAAATTTTTGTATATAAACTCTTGAATTTCAGAATGTAAAATAAGGTGATTCAAAATATAACTTAAAGATCTTTAGTCAGCTTTTTTACAATTTTATTCTCTGATAAAAAGGCTTTTAAAATAACTTTTATAGCCGTGTAAGCGGGTACAGCTATTACCAAACCAATAACGCCAAAAAGGATACCTGTAATAAGAATTACTAAGAAAATTTCTAAAGGATGTGATTTTACACTTTTTGAGAAAATTACTGGCTGGCTTCCAAAATTATCAACCAATTGTCCAATAATAAAGACGAGTAATACCCAAAACGTTTTTGGTAAAATAACAGCGCTAAAACTTTCACCTAAATTGCTCGTCATGGTTAGTGTTAGCATAAGTACAGCGCCAATAACAGGCCCAACATAGGGAATTAAATTTAGTAAGGCGCATAAAAAAGCAATAACAACCGCGTTTTCTACACCTATAATTAATAACCCAATCATATAGATGATAAATAAAATAAGTATTTGAAATATAAGCCCCACGAAATACCGCGATAATAAATCTTTTATTTTAGTTGATGAGGTTTTCCAACGCGACTCCTTACCATCAGGAATTAGCGTTAAAATGCCGTTTTCAAAAAGCCTGCTATCTTTTAAAAAGAAAAAGGATATAAACAATACTGAAAATAAACCAATGCTAAAACTGCCTAAACCGCTTAGTACTGCATTTAGAAAGTCTGGAATAAGTGCAAAATCTATTTTAGACAGTAAGTTTGACTCTTTTAGGGATTGCTTAACATCAATTTTATTTAAATCAAAATAGGTTATAATTTCGGCATATAGGTTTTCAATATTACCTTGTAATTCGTCTATATTTAAAAGCGATAAATTTTGACCTTGTTCTACAATTAAAGGAATAAAAAGGCCAACTAAACCAATAAAAAGCCCAAGTAATACAACCATTGTAACTACAACTGCTATGGTGTTTTTAAATTTTAGTTTACGCTCTAAGAATAAAACAATAGGTCTACCTATTAATGATATTACAGCAGCTATAAAAATATAACCAATCACCGAGCGGATTTCGTAAAGAAAGTAGAGTAGCAGTATTACGCCACATATTATGGCAATAGCTTTTAAAATACCATTAGTTATAGTGCTTGATTTCATAAAGTAAATATATGAAGATTTACAACAACTGTTTTGTGATTTCGTAAAGCGCAATATTTGTGGCTTGTACCACATTCATACTACTGTTTTGCCCAAACATATCAATATGTATTACTGTTTGAGATAGCTGCAATATTCGTTCTGAAACTCCAAAATTTTCATCACCAACAACAAGTGCTATTGGTTTTTCTTTTGAAAACGCAAGTGTATGTATGGGTTTGCTTTTTGATGCAATTTCTAGTGCAAGGATTAAATAGCCATCATTTTTTAAGTGTTCTACAACATTTAAAGCTGATGGTTCTATTTTGAAATCTACCACGTTTTCTGTAGCTCTAGAGGTTTTTGTCATTTTTCTCCCTAGAGGGATTTGATCACCACATAAAACCAGTGTTTCAACACCAAAAGCATCAGAAATTCTAAATAAACTACCAATATTTGGCGCATTAGTAACATGATCACACACCAATACAATGGGGAATTTTTGTTTTTTGAATTTAGATGTGTAATGTGTGAGTTGCAATTTTGGCTAAGAGTTAAGATTTAAGAGTCAATGATACGGCTTTAAGTAAAATTGGAATTTGATTTTTTTTCTAATTCTCAAAAGCATATTTTACAATATTTGCGCCCATTTTAAGGGCTTTTTGTCGTACGTCTTCAGGATCATTATGTACTTCGGGGTCTTCCCATCCATCGCCTAAATCACTTTCAAACGTAAAAAGCAATACCAATCTATCGTTATGAAAGATGCCTAACGCTTGTGGGCGTTTACCGTCGTGTTCGTGTATTTTGGGTAATCCATCAGGAAATTTATATCTAATATTAAAAATAGGATGATTTGTAGGTATTTCAACTAAATCTTTATTCGGGAATACTTTTTTGAGTTCTTTTTTCAAAAACGGTGCCATACCGTAGTTATCATCAATATGTAAAAATCCACCAGAAATAAGATAATTACTCAGGTTTTCGGCGTCTTCTTCACTAAAAAACACATTGCCGTGTCCTGTCATGTGTAAAAAAGGAAATTGAAAAATATCGGGGCTACCCGTTTCTACTGTTTGCGGTTGTGTGGCAATTTTAGTTTTAATTTCGGCGTTGCAAAACTGTATTAAATTAGGTAAAGCCGTTGGGTTACTGTACCAATCGCCACCACCTTTATATTTTAAAACGGCAACTTCTTGACTGTTAAGTAAACCTGTTAAAACTATACTAATTACAAAAGTTATTGTAAGATTTCGATATGTATTGCCACTAAAAACCATAGTTTCAAAAATATAAAGAATTATTATGCAAAAGTTAATTTTAGGATTATTTATACTTCTTACTTCAGTTTATTTTAAAGCACCAATGGTAGAGAATCCTCCTCTTGTTGTGCTAGAGTTATTTACATCTCAAGGCTGTTCCAGTTGTCCGCCTGCCGATGTGCTGTTAGAACAGGTAAAAGATGCGCATAACGAGCAAATAATTGCACTGTCTTATCATGTGGATTATTGGAATTATATAGGATGGCAAGATCCTTTTAGTAGTAAAGATTTTAGCAATAAACAACGCCAATATGCGAGTAAGTTTAATAGCAGCTCTATTTATACGCCGCAAATTGTAGTAAATGGCAAAACACATTTTGTGGGATCTAACAAAGCTAAAATGCGTGACCACATAACATCATACACAAAAGAATTACCAACCAATACAGTAGAAATATCTAATTTAAAAACTACTGGTAAGCGTATTAGTTTTAATTATAAGGTTGATGGAATGCTAGCTAATAAAGGTTTAAACGTATTACTTACCATTAACGAACGTATCACACAAATAAAGCGAGGTGAAAATAGAAATAGAACTTTAAAGAATGCTAACATTGTAGTGCAAACGCTTTACATTGCTTTAAATGATACGTCTGGTACTGCAAGTATAACTATTCCTGAACTTGTAACAGAAACCGATAAACTATCTATTGTAGCTTTGGTACAATCTAAAAATTTAGATATTACAGGAGGCGTGCAAAAAGCGTTATAATTCGTTTATAAACGCTACAGAATGGCAAGCTACTATGGCGGCAGTCTCAGTACGTAGTCTTGTTTCGCCTAGTGTTACGGGTAAAAATCCTGCTTTTGTTGCCAATTCTATTTCGTTGGTACTAAAATCACCCTCAGGCCCAATAAGTAAAGTAATAGCTGTTTTTGCTTGTAGTTGTTGTTTAAGTGATGTTTTATTGGTGTTTTCGCAGTGGGCAATAAACAATGCACCTTCAAATTTTTGTGCTACAAACGCTTTAAAGGATAGTGCTTTATTTAATGTAGGTAAATAGCAATTTAATGATTGTTTCATGGCAGATTGTAAAATACGCTCAAAACGCTCTGGTTTTATGACTTTACGTTCGCTATGGTCACAAAAAATTGGTGTAATACTATCAATGCCAATTTCAGTAGCTTTTTCTAGAAACCACTCGTAGCGGTCGTTCATTTTTGTTGGCGCCACAGCTAGGTGTAAACTGTAATTGCGCTTTACTTGTTTTTCTTTTGAAGTAATTTTGGCGGTACAGCTATTATTGGATATAAATTGTATTTCGGCGGTAAACAACCAACCTTTACCATTGGTAATATAAAGCAAATCTCCGATAGCTTTGCGCAGCACCTTTACAATGTGTTTGCTTTCTTCTCGAGAGAATGAGAAGGTATCGGCATTATCATGAATATCTGGGCTATAAAATAATTGCATTATTCTAGAGGCTCAATTATTTTCAATACTTTTATTTCGGTAATTTCTTTAGGTTTATGCGTTTGCTTTACTAAATAATAGCCGTTTTCAGAAGGTATATCAAAAGTATAGACTGTATTAATATCGTGCTCTTTTGCAAACACTTCACTTTCAAAATTTTCAGACATTTCACCTAAGGTCACCCAACCCGTATCGCCGCCTTTATTACTGCCATTATTACTGCCATTATCCATAGAGTATTGATTTGCCAAAGCGTTAAAGGGTGTGCCGTTTTTGTATTTTCTCATTAGTGTTTCTCTAAGAGCATTAATACTGCTCACGGTATATTTGTTTCCATCTAAGTAAATATAGGCCACTCTGTAATAAGAATTTGTGTGCTTCTCTAAAATCTTATAGATTGTTTTTTCACGTGCAGTTTTTTCAGTTTTTACAGCACCTTTATCTAATTTAAAAAGCGCCTTGGCTAATTGAGTTTTGTGTTTTTCTTCATTAAATGTAAATAGTTTACTGTTAAAGGCGTATTTATCTTTAATAAACTGTTTTGCTTGCTCTTGGGTTTCAATAGTTTGTAGCGTTTTTTCTGTGCTAGTTTGGGCGTTAAGTACTGTAAAAACTGCTAAAAAAATTAAGGTAAGTAGGTGTTGTTTCATGTTGTGCATTTTAATTTTTTCAAATTTAAATGTTATACGACTGTATAAATTTTAGCTACTAATAAGTTTTTAAGAATTTTATGTTTACAACTTTAAATGGATATAGTAAGCGCTGATTTTATCCTTTAGTTATTAGAATTTTAGTTGATTTTAATTGCAAGATTAAATCTTTAATCGCGCTGAAGCCATAACATCTTGTGCTGCAAAATCGCCTTCTAAAAACTTTAAATATCCCACAATAGCAATCATTGCAGCATTATCAGTAGTGTATTCAAATTTGGGAACATAGGTAGTCCAACCAAATTTTTGCTCACCATCTTTAAGTGCTTTTCGAATACCTGAGTTTGCTGAAACACCGCCACCAATGGCTATATGTGTAATGCCAGTTTCTTTAACAGCTTTTTTTAGTTTATCCATTAAAATGCCGATGATGGTATATTGTATCGAAGCGCAAATGTCGTTAAGGTGTTCTGTAATAAAATTGGGGTTTGCTTTAGTTTGTTTTTGTATAAAATATAAAATAGCAGTTTTTAATCCAGAAAAACTAAAATTTAAACCATCTACTCTAGGTTTGGTAAATTTAAAAGCTTTAGGATTTCCTAATTGGGCACGTTTATCAATTTCTGGACCCGCAGGATAACCTAAACCTAAAATCTTTCCGCTTTTATCATAAGCTTCACCTACGGCGTCATCAATAGTTTCGCCTATTACCGTCATTTTAAAATAATTGTCTACTTTAACTATTTGCGTATGCCCGCCAGAAATAGTCATAGCTAAAAACGGAAATGGCGGTTTTTTAAAATCGTCTTCTTCAATAAAATGTGCCAAAATGTGGGCTTGCATATGGTTAACATCAATTAAAGGAATATTTAAACCATAAGCCAAAGACTTAGCGAATGATGTACCGACCAACAAACTACCCATTAAACCAGGGCCTCTAGTAAAGGCTATAGCACTAAGTTGTGCTTTGGTAATGTTTGCCTTTTTAAGTGCTTGGTGCACTACAGGCACAATGTTTTGCTGGTGCGCTCTAGAGGCTAACTCTGGTACCACACCGCCATAAGCTTCATGAATGCTTTGGCTTGCAACAACATTACTTAAAACAGTGCCGTTATGTATTACAGATGCCGAAGTATCATCGCAAGACGACTCTATGCCAAGTATATAAATATTTTGTTTAGTCATTACTTAATATTAGGCACAATAATTGTTAATTTTGAAATCGAGTTAAACATCCGTTTTTCTTTATAATTTCGTAAATACAAAATTAGGCATTATTTCATTGTATTTTGCCTAAGTTGTATGTTTACTTGTAAGGTATTTTAATACAAACCCATTATTAAAAAAGCATTTAAAATATTATATAAAATTTTAGCAATACTACTATTGCTATTTGTTATTTTGGTGCTTACACTTTCTATTCCTGCTGTACAAACTAGCGTGGGTAATTATGTTACCAAGCGTATAAATAACGATTATAAAACAAATATAAATATAGACAAAGTAGGGCTTCAATTTAATGGTGATGTTGAGCTAAAAGACGTGTATATAGAAGATTATAAACAAGACACACTTATAGGTATTAAAACCTTAAACACATCAATTTTAAGTTTTTCAAACTTAGTGAATGGGCAATTGGTGTTTGGAGATATTGATATTACAGATTTAGTATTTAACATCAAAACTTATAAAGGGCATAAAGGCACTAATCTTGATGTTTTTGTAGATAAACTATCCTCTGATAATCCCAAAAAAGCAGGCTCAAATTTTTTATTGTCTTCTAGCGATGTTTCAATTTACCAAAGTACTTTTAGATTATTAGATGAAAATAGAGAAACTACTAAAATTTTAGAGTTTGATGATTTAAATATTAATGCCACTGATTTTTTAATTGATGGTAGCGATGTGAGCACACGCATTAATACGTTATCGTTTAAAGATAGCAGAGGTGTTACGGTTAAAAACTTAATGACTAATTTTAAGTACACCATATCTAGCATGACGTTTGATAAGCTAGAGGTAAAAACCAAAAACTCTATTTTAAAAGGTGATTTAAAATTTCTATACAGAAGAGAAGATTTACAATATTTTACGAATAAGGTGACTTTAGAAGCATCCTTTAAAGATTCGAATGTTTTAATGGATGAGCTAAACACGTTTTATAACGAATTTGGTAAAAATCAGCAAACCACGTTTAGTGTAGACCTTTCTGGAACTTTAAACGATTTAAATGCCAAAAACTTAAAGTTAAACACTAGTACTAATACCACTGTATACGGTAATATAAATTTTAAGAATTTATTTAGTAAAGCATCAAACGATTTTTTGATGGATGGTACATTTACTAACTTAACATCAACCTACAAAGACTTAAAAGCATTGTTGCCCAATGTTTTAGGTGCAGCTATACCATCATCTTTTGATAGCTTAGGTAAATTTAAAATTACTGGAGATTCTCAAGTAACAGCCTCTAAAGTAGTCGCAGATATACAGATGGATACAGAATTAGGGTTTATAGCGTCTGATTTAAATATTACTAATATTAATGACATTGATAACGCGTCCTACAAGGGTAGAATAGTTTTAGATACGTTTAATCTAGGCACTTTTATTAAAGATCCTAAAGTAGGAAACGTGTCTTTAGATCTAAATGTTAACGGTAGAGGTTTTGTAACCGAAACTATTGATACAGAAGTTAAAGGTGATGTATATCAATTAAATTTTAATAATTACAACTATAAAAAAACGCAAGTAGCAGGGAAAATAAAAAACAAAATTTTTGACGGTATTTTATTAGTGAATGATAAGCACCTAAAACTAAAATTTAATGGTTTAGTTGATTATTCTGAAACAATAAATAAGTATGATTTTGAAGCTGAGGTAGACTATGCAAACCTAAACAAGCTAAATTTCGTAAAAAAAGATAGCATTTCTATTTTTAAAAGTACTGTTAATATGAATATGAACAGTAGTAGTTTTGATGATGCCTATGGCAGAATAACCTTTAGAAACACCTCTTACAAAAACGAAAATGATACTTATAATTTTGAGAGTTTTAAAATAGCGTCTAAGTTTGAAGGTAATACGCGTTATATAGATATAGATTCTCCTGATATTATTGAAGGTGGTATAAGCGGCGAGTTTTCAGTACGCGACATAGTTAAGCTTTTAGAAAACTCGGTGGGTAATATTTACACCAATTACAAACCACATGCAGTTGCAGATAACCAACGTATCAATTTCAACTTCAAAATTTATAATAAAATTATTGAGGTAATATATCCCGAACTTGAGTTGGGTAAAAACACTTTTATTAGAGGTAGCATGCATAGTGATGCTGATAAGTTTAAGCTCACTTTTAAATCGCCCGAAATAAAACTACTTAATAATTTTGTAAAAAAGGTAGAGCTACAAGTTGATAATAGCAATCCGCTTTTTAACACTTATGTAGAAATAGATAGTGTAAATACAAAATTTTACAACGCTTCTAAATTTAGTTTAATTAACGCTACTGTTAACGATACACTTTTTATGCGTTCAGAATTTTCTGGAGGAAAACAGAATAACGACAAGATCAATTTAAGTTTTTACCATACCATAAATCAAGAGAATAATTCTGTGATTGGTTTTAAAACATCAGATGTTAGTATTAAAGATTATAAATGGTTAATTAATGAGAATAACGATAGATTTAATAAGATTTCATTCAATAAAGATTTTTCTTCGTTTGAAATAAATGGTTTAAATATCAATCATGGATCAGAAAAAGTTACCTTATCTGGTTTTGTAAAAGACTCCACAGAGAAGGATTTAAAATTGAAATTTAAAGATGTTAGGCTTTCAAAAATAACACCAGATATTGATAGTTTAAAGCTTAACGGCATTGTAAATGGTAAACTAGATATTCTACAAAAAAACGGTGCGTATTTACCTAATTCAACAGTAATTGTAGAAAATTTAAAAGTAAATAATTTTCCTCTAGGTGATTTTAATGCACAAATTGTTGGGAACGAAGATTTATCAAAATACAATGTAGATGTTAGTATTATAGATGAAGTAAAAAGCACGTTTACCGCCATTGGCGATATAGATGTACGCAGAAATAAATCAAAAATTGATGTAGATTTAGAATTCAATAGATTTAATTTAAGCCCTTTAAATCCGCTACTGTCGGGTGTGCTGTCTAAAATTAGAGGTGTTGCCACGGGTAAAGCAAATATTATAGGCAACTTATTAAAACCCGATATTGTTGGCGAATTAAATATTAATAATGGTGGCTTTACCATTCCGTATTTAAATGTAGATTACAAACTAAATGATAATGCCAAGGTAGGTTTAGACAACCAAAGTTTTTTGTTTAGTGATGTGTTGCTAACAGATTCAAAATATAAGTCGTTAGCAAGATTAAGCGGAAAATTAAGTCATGTAAACCTATCTGCTTGGAGGTTAGATTTAGGTTTATCTACCGATAGATTTTTAGTTTTAGACACCAAAGAAACGGAAGAATCTTTATATTACGGTACAGGTTTTGTTGGTGGTACTGCAAGTATTTATGGCCCTACAGAAGAGCTGATGATACGTGTTATAGGTGAAACTAAAAGAGGAACGGTATTTAAAATTCCGTTAAGCGATACAGAATCATTTGGAGACAATTCATTCATACACTTTATAACGCCAGAGCAAAAGCAGGCCAGAGAAAAAGGAGAAGCCTTTGTTTTAGAAGATGTACAAGGTTTAGAATTGGATTTTGATTTAGATGTTACCCAAGATGCAGAGTTAGAAATTATTATCAATAAAGAAACTGGGCATGCATTAAAGGGTCGTGGTGTTGGTGGTTTATTGGTAGAAATTAATACCAACGGAAAGTTTGATATGTGGGGCGATTTCTCGGTATTTGAAGGGGTTTATAATTTTGCTTACGGTGGTTTGGTACAAAAACAATTTACTGTACAACCTGGTGGAACAGTAGCTTGGGAAGGCGACCCGTTGAAAGCACAAATAAACATGTTAGCTACCTATAAAACGCAAACCAACCCTTCGCCACTTTTGGATAATCCTATAAACAGAAGTATTCCAGTAGAGTTAAATATTACACTTAATGGCGATTTAGAAAGGCCACAACCTAGTTTTGATTTTGCATTTCCTACTGTGAATTCCACCATAAGATCAGAGCTGCAGTACCGTTTAGAAACGGAATCAGAACGTAGCGATCAGGCATTGTATTTTTTAGCAACTGGTGGTTCTTTTCAAAATAGAGGTTCAGGAGAGTTAAATGTTTCAGGTACAATTGCCGAACGTTTAAATGGAATTGTAAATGGTATTTTTACGAGTGAAGATGGAAAAATTAACTTTGGCTTTAACTACGAAGCAGGCCAAAACAGACCAGACTACCAAACCGACGATAGGGTAGTAGCTACGTTTCAAACGCAAATAAACGACAAAGTGTTTTTTAATGGTAGTGTTGGTGTGCCCGTTGGCGGCGCAGGAGAAACCCAAACGGTAGTCGCGGGCGATTTAGAAATAAACTTCTTATTAAATGCCGATGGTACCTTATCTGCAAAGGTGTTTAATAGAGAAAATAACATCCAAAGTTTTGGGCAAAACATTGGCTACACACAAGGGGTTGGTTTGTCTTATAATGTAGATTTTGATACCTTTAAAGAACTACTTAGAAACTTATTTAAAAAGAAGCCAAAATTAGACGATACTTCAAAAGCTAGCACTAATCAAAAAGAAGAAAAAGTGCTTCCTGGTTTTATTACGGTAAAATCCTCTACAAAAGCAAATTAATACATTTTATAACCCATAGTTTAGTTAACGAAATTCGTCTTTTTTATTAACTAAAACGTTGTAGTTTTATATAGCATTAAAATATGGTATATGTTATATAAATATGGTTTTTGTTTAGTAATTTTACCTCATAATAAAGGATTTAATGTCAAAAGAAATAAAGAAAATAGGTGTTTTTACTTCAGGAGGAGATTCTCCAGGTATGAATGCTGCAGTGCGCTCAGTTGTTAGAACTTGCGCATATCATGGTATAGAATGCGTTGGCATTTACAGGGGCTATGAAGGTATGATGACAGGAGATTTTGAAGTTATGGGCCCTAGAAGTGTTAAAGGTATTATTAATAAAGGCGGTACTATATTAAAATCTGCACGTTCTAAAGATTTTAGAACAAAAGAAGGTAGAAAAAAAGCGCACGATCAATTGGTGGCAGCTAACATTGATGCACTTGTTGCTATTGGTGGCGATGGAACGTTTACTGGTGCTATGATTTTTAATCAAGAATATGGTTTTCCGGTAATTGGTATTCCAGGAACAATTGATAATGATATTTTTGGAACGTCGCACACCCTAGGTTTTGATACCGCGCAAAATACAGTAGTAGAAGCTATTGATAAAATTAGAGATACAGCAAGCTCGCATAACAGATTGTTTTTTATTGAAGTTATGGGGCGTGATGTTGGCCATATAGCACTTAATGTCGGTATAGCCGGTGGTGCTGAAGAGATTTTAATTCCTGAAGAAGATTTAGGATTAGATCGTTTAGTAGATTCTCTAAACAAAAGTAGAAAATCTGGTAAGTCTTCTAGTATTGTTGTAGTTGCTGAAGGCGATAAAATAGGTAAAAATATTTTTGAGCTTAAAGAATATGTTGATGAAAACATGGAAGGTTACGACGTTAGAGTATCTGTTTTAGGGCACATGCAGCGTGGTGGCTCACCTTCTTGTTTTGATAGAGTTTTAGCCAGTAGAATGGGTGTTAAGGCTGTAGAATCTTTAAAAGAAGGTAAAACAAATTACATGGTAGGATTACATAATAATGTGATGGAATTAACACCGCTTGATAAAGCTATTAAAGGAAAATCAAAAATTAATTTAGAATTATTACGTGTCTCAGATATCATGAGCACATAAACATTAATAAACAAGAACATGTCAAAATTAAAAATTGGAATTAACGGATTTGGGAGAATAGGTAGAATTGCTTTTAGAGTAGCAGCTTCTAGATCAAACGATATTGAAGTAGTAGGTATTAATGATTTATTAGATGTAGAGCATTTAGCATACTTATTAAAGTACGATTCTGTTCACGGACAGTTTGATGGCACTATAGATACTAAAGACGGAAATTTAATTGTTAACGGTAATGCAATAAGAGTAACTGCAGAACGCAATCCAGAAGATTTAAAATGGGACGCTGTTGGCGCAGATGTTGTATTAGATTGTACAGGTATTTTTACAACTTTAGATAAAGCACAAGCACACATTACTGCAGGAGCTAAAAAAGTTGCAATTTCTGCACCTTCTGCTGATGCACCAATGTTTGTAATGGGTGTAAACCACAAGGAAATTACTGCAGATCACAAAATTGTATCTAATGCATCTTGTACTACAAACTGTTTAGCGCCTTTAGCTAAAGTAATTAATGATAAGTTTGGTATTGCCGAAGGCTTAATGACTACAGTTCATGCTGCTACAGCAACACAATCTACCGTTGATGGTGTTTCAAGAAAAGATTACAGATTGGGGCGTGCATCTTTAGTAAATATTGTACCAGCTTCAACTGGTGCTGCTAAAGCTGTTGGAAAAGTAATTCCAGAATTAAACGGAAAATTAACAGGTATGGCGTTTAGAATTCCAACCGTTGATGTTTCTGTTGTAGATTTAACATGTCGTTTAGAAAAACCTGCACCTTGGGCTGAGGTTAAACAAGCTTTAAAAGATGCATCTGAAGGAGAATTAAATGGTGTGTTAGGGTATACTGAAGAAGGTGTTGTATCACAAGATTTCGTGTCAGAGCCTAAAACAAGTACATTTGATGCTAATGCTAGTATGGCATTAAATGATGGTTTTATTAAATTAGTATCTTGGTATGATAATGAGTTTGGCTATTCAACTAAACTAATTGATTTAGCGCAACACATCGGGGCACTTTAATAAATAATATATTTAGTAATAATAACTCCGCAGAGTTATTGTGGTAATACACAGTAGTCTGTGGAGTTTTTTTATCTTTTAAACTTATGATTTTAATTGTTGATAGTGGTTCTACAAAATCTGACTGGTTAGCAGTAGATAACAATGGAAATAAATTAATGCCTAAAATACGCACCAAGGGGTTAAACCCTGCGATTTTAAGTGAAAAGAAACTCTATAAAACAATTAAAAAAAGTGATGCGCTTATCACTAATAGAGAAAAGGTAACACACGTGTTTTTTTATGGTGCAGGTTGTGGTACAGAAAATCCCAGAATACTTTTAAAAGGTGTTCTATCTGATATCTTTTCTAATGCTGAAGTTTCGGTAAACGAAGATACTTTAGCTGCAGTGTATGCCACTATAAGTCATCCTAAAGAAGCTGCTGTAGTGTGTATTATGGGTACAGGCTCTAATTGTAGTTATTACGATGGCGCCGTATTGCACCAACGTGTAGACTCTCTAGGTTACATACTTATGGATGACGCCTCTGGAAATTATTATGGCAAAGAACTATTACGTGACTATTACTTCAATCACATGCCAGAAAACATTAAAATAGCATTTGGCGCAAAGTATAATTTAGAATCAGATTTTATAAAATATAACCTGTATAAACAACCAAGTCCTAATGCTTATTTGGCAAATTTTGCTGAATTTATGTTCTTGCAAAAGGATTCTGATTATATAGTAGAACTTATAAAAAATGGGATACGACGGTTTGCTAAAAATATGATTTTACAGTACAAAGAAGAGTTAAAAACAGTTCCAGTTCACTTTGCGGGTTCTATTGCTTATTTTTCTGAAAAAGAAATAAAAGAAGTAGCTGAAGAAATGGGCTTTACAGTGGGTAATTTTGAGCGTAGACCAATTGATGGCTTAATACCTTTTCATACTAAAGATTTGTAGGTTTTTATCAAAACATACAAACCGATCATACACTTTAAAATAAAATAATTGATCTCTAATTTTGTTTAAATAACTGTAATTCAGGTTACTGTAGTTTTTGTTTCTTCTGGAAATTTGGTTTATTGGAACAAATCAATTATTAGTTTATATGAATAAGAAGTATTAAGGCTGTTTTTGTTTTACTTGTAATTAAAATCGAGCTATTAGTTATAAATTCTATTTTCTTGTTCTGCTACTCTAATAAATGTAGTGCGTTTAGTTAATTCTTTTAAACGTGAGGCGCCTACATAGGTACAAGTACTGCGCAAACCGCCCAGAATATCTTTTAGGGTATGTGTTACTGCTCCACGATAGGGCACTTCAACCGTTTTGCCTTCACTAGCTCTATAATCTGCGACACCACCCGAATGTTTGCTCATAGCAGTTGCAGAACTCATACCGTAAAAACTCTTAAATGTTTCGCCATTTTTTTCAATAGTTTCGCCGCCACTTTCATCATGGCCAGCTAGCATGCCACCCAACATCACAAAATCTGCACCAGCACCAAAAGCTTTAGCTATATCACCTGGTGTAGTACAACCGCCATCGCTGATTATTTGCCCACCTAAGCCATGAGCTGCATCTGCACATTCTATAATTGCAGAAAGTTGTGGATAACCTACACCAGTTTTTACACGTGTAGTGCATACTGAACCTGGGCCAATACCAACTTTAACAATATCTGCACCACATAGTAGTAGTTCCTCAACCATTTCTCCTGTTACTACATTACCAGCTATGATAACCTTTTCTGGATATTGTGCTCTGGTACGTTTTACAAAATC
>CALDUF010000085.1 GCA_937923515.1 uncultured Flavobacteriaceae bacterium | reverse complement strand
AGAAGGTAAAGAGAGTGAACAAGAATTTGACAATGCTTTACAAACTGTTTTAAATATTATTGAGTTTGCTAAAGCTCTAGATGCTATACCAATTGCGGTGTTTAAACCCTCTGGTTTTGGGCGTTTTAAATTATATGAGAAAATAAATAAAAACCTAGAATTTTCAGAAAGTGAAAAAAGTGAATGGCAAAGGGTAGAGGCTAGGTTTGATGCGGTTTGTAAAAAGGCAAAATCCTACGATGTTGCTGTTTTAATTGATGCAGAAGAGAGTTGGATTCAAGATGCAGCAGATGCATTGGTGACCAAATTAATGAAAGTATATAATACCGAAAAGCCAATAGTATATAATACGCTGCAAATGTATAGGCACGATAGAATGGCGTTTTTAAAGAAAGAACATGCTATAGCAAAACGCGAAGGTTACTATTTGGGGTATAAGTTAGTAAGAGGTGCGTATATGGAAAAGGAGAATGAAAGGGCCAAAACACATAAATATCCAACTCCTATTTGCGCTACTAAAGCATTGACAGATGAAAACTTTAACACAGCGTCGCGCTATATGGTGGATCATTTAGATTGTATGTCGATTTTTGCAGGCACTCACAATGAGGAAAGTTCATATTTGTTAATGGAATTAATGGCTAAAAAGCAAATTTTAAATAATGATCCTCGTATTTGGTTCGGTCAGTTATACGGTATGAGCGATCATATCAGTTTTAATTTATCGCACTTAGGTTATAATGTTGCAAAATACATGCCTTTTGGTCCCGTAAAGGATGTAATGCCTTATTTGATAAGAAGAGCAGAAGAAAACACATCTGTAGCAGGACAAACAGGTCGTGAATTATCGCTATTAAAGAAAGAAAAAGCAAGACGTAAACTGTAGATTTTATCTTAAGAATTGAAAACGATTATTTAGCAATAACTTTAAATAGTGTGGAGATTATTAATTTGAGATCTAATAAAAGATTCCTCTTGTGTAAATACATTTTGTTATACTTTAATTTATCTGGTATAATTGTTTCAATAAAATACGTTTCAGGGTCTTTTGCTTTTTTTAATAGCTCTACTTCATTTCTATACTTTAATGATGCTAAACCTGTAATACCTGGTTTTAATTTAAAAATCACCATGTCATCTGGTTTATAAAAATTAACGTAGTAGCGTAGCTCTGGTCTAGGTCCAACAAAACTCATATCGCCCTTAATAATATTTATAAGTTGCGGAAATTCATCTATTTTATACTTTCTTAAAAAGTAGCCTATTTTAGTTACTCTAGTATCATTATCACCAATGGTTAAAAGCCCTTTTTTTTGAGATTTAACATACATTGTTCTAAATTTATAAATGTTGAACGCTATGTTATGTTGGCCAACACGCTCTTGAATGAATAGGATAGGACCTTTGGAATCTAACTTTATTAGTACAGCAATAATAATAAGAATTGGCAATAGAATGACTAAACCTAATACAGCAAAAATAAAGTCAAACCCGCGTTTTATCATTTTGTATAAGATAAGTTTAAAATGCTAACAATGCTATCACAATTCTCAACAGATATTTCAACGGCTTTACTATCTATTTCGTTTTCTATTAAATAGATACCACATGGTGTTTGCCTAGGGGTGCTTTTTGAAAAATTAACGTCACCAGTTCTAAGCAATGCATTAATCTGCATAGTATCTAATAGTTGCAATATGTTATCAGAATATTTAAATGTTTTAGAGTTAATATTCTTTAAAACTCTGGCTTCAGGACCATAAGCACAAGACGTTTTTTTACCACTTAAAAAAAAAGCCAAAATAACAAGTCCTATTGAAAAGCCACCAAGATAGTAGCCGATACGTTGAATTAGTTTCATTAAATTATAAGAGTTGTAATGGCGTCTATTAAAATATCAAGAGATTAATATCACTGTATTTTAAATCGAACCATTCGCCTACCGATTTGTTAGTTAAAATGCCGTGGTAAAAGTACAATCCATTTTTTAAACCTCTATCAAACCTTAAAGAATTTTCTATACCACCATCCTCAGCAATTTTCATTAAGTAGGGTGTAAAAATATTACTAATTGATACAGATGCTGTTCTAGAATATCTGGCAGGTATATTTGGTACGCAATAATGGATTACACCGTGTTTTACATAAGTTGGTTTTATATGCGAGGTTACTTCGCTAGTTTCAAAACATCCGCCCATATCTATACTTACATCAATAACAACCGCGCCTTTTTTCATTTGTCTTACCAAATCTTCAGAAACCACAATAGGCGCACGATTTACACCTCTTACAGCTCCAATAACCACATCGCACCGCTTTAAAGCTTTAAATAAGTTTTTTGGTTGTATGGTAGAGGTGAATAATGATCGTCCTAAATTAGTTTGAATGCGTCGTAATTTGGTAATAGAATTATCAAAAATTTTAATACCAGCACCTAATCCAATAGCGCTTCTGGCAGCATATTCGCCAACAGTACCTGCGCCCAAAATAACAACTTCAATAGGCGGAACCCCACTAATATTACCAAGCATTAAGCCTAAACTGTCTTTATCGTTTGATAAGAGTTCGGAAGCTATTAAAACAGAAGCTGTCCCAGCAATTTCGCTTAATGAGCGTACTGCAGGGTATGTGCCATCTTCATCCTTAATAAACTCAAAAGCTAAAGCCGTAATACGTTTTGCTGCCAAAGCTTCAAAATACTTTTTGTTTTGCGTTTTAAGCTGTAGGGCAGATATAAGTATCGCTTGCGGATTCATCAATTTTACTTGCTCTAAGCTTGGTGGCTCTACTTTAAGTATCATAGGGCACGAAAACACTTTGGCAGTATCTTTAGATATTTTTGCTCCTGCTTCGCTATAATCTTTATCACTAAATCTAGCACCAGCACCAGCGCCAGCTTCAATTAAAACTTTATGGCCGTTGCTAACCAATGCAGAAACCGCGTCTGGTGTTAAGCAAATTCTATTTTCTTGATAAGTGGTTTCCTTTGGCACACCAATAAAGAGCTGACGTTTATGCTTAAAAATTTCTAGTGTTTCTTCTTGAGGAAGTAATTGTTCCTTAGTAAATGGCGACAAAGATTCTGACATCATAATTATATTTACAAAATTGAAATTACAAATATTTTTTGTTTAGAAGTAATTTAAAAGTCATTTATTTACATATAATATATCTTTTCTATTTAAGTAAGAATATACGTTAAATCAACTGTGTAATTAGCACATTATAGTTTAATATAATTATTCTAATTTTGTATACATTGTTGCTATGTTCACTAAATTTATTTTTCTTTTTTTTTCGTTTTCTTTTTTTGGCTTCTCTCAAGTACATACCATTGAAGGTGTTGTTAAAGATGAAGGCAACATAGCTATAGCATTCGCAAATATTGTTTTAGAAGATACTGAAGACGCTAGTATTATTGCAGGAACTACCACAAATGATGATGGTGTTTTTAAATTAGAAAATTTAAAACCCTCTGTTTATAATATCAGAATAAGCTATTTAGGCTACGAGAGTTTTTCTGCTAAGATAAAATTAAGTGGCAATGTTAACCTTAAAACCATTATCCTAAACGATAATATTGAGCGTTTAGATGGGGTAGTTGTTACCGCTAAACGGCCAACTGTAAAGCGCTTAGTAGACAGGCTTGTTTTTAATGTTGAAAACTCTACCTTATCCAATTCTAATGTTTTAGATGTATTACGACACACTCCAGGAGTTGTAGTGAGTGATGGTAGCATTTCAGTAAAAAACACACCTCCTGTGGTGTATATAAATGATAGGCGTGTACATTTATCTGCTGCAGAAGTGTTACAACTTTTAGAAGCCACACCTGCCAATAACATTAAAGTTGTTGAAGTTATTACAAATCCTCCAGCTAAGTATGATGCGGAAGGTGGTGCGGTTTTAAATATAAAAACCAGCAAAAATATTATTTCTGGGTATCACGGTAGTGTTTTTGGGAGTTATCAACAAGGGTTTCAATTCCCTAAATACTCAATAGGTACTAGTCATTTTTTTAAATCAAAAAAACTTAGTGCTTATGTAAACTACAATATAAGTCCTAGAGAAGATTTTAGAAATAATTTAGAAACCATAAATTTTATTGATAATGATGCTGTGGTTTCTAGTTGGGAAACTGATTTTAAGCGTGAGCGCGCATCAGACAATCAAAACATTACAGGAACTATAAACTACGATTTTGATGCACGTAATAGTTTAAATTTTTCAGCAAATACACTAATTGCGCCACGCGAAAACTCTAGAACTCGTGTAAACAGCTTAACCGAAGTTTTTGGTGCTTCAAAAGCATTAGATTCTTCTTTTAGAACGCTTAATAATTTGGTGTCAGAAAAATTTAACCTCGCGTTTTCTTTGGGATACATTCATAAGTTTAAAACCGATGGCGAACAACTTTCGGTAGATTTACATCATACCAATTATGATTTTTCAGAATTTCAAAATGTAGATACGGGTTATTTTTTACCAAATGCAACAACGTCATTTAGAGATAATAGATTTCAAACGTTTTCAAGTCAGGAAATTCAATTAATGACAGGGCAGTTAGATTATAAATTACCTTCGGAAGATGGCTCTGTGTTTGAAGCAGGTATTAAAGCAGTGCGTATAGCTTCTGATAATATATTAGATCAGTTTAGTTTTCAAAATGGAGTTCGTGAGGACGATCTTGATAACTCTGACGTTTTTATATATGACGAAAAAAACTATGCAGCATATACCAGTTATGAAAAAGATTGGGAACGTTGGAGTATTAAAGCGGGTTTACGAGTTGAAATTACTGAAACTGAAGGGGTGTCTCAGCTTAGTAACACCACTAATATTAATAATTACACTAACCTATTCCCATCATTTTATATATTAAATAGATTAAAAAACGATGATGAAATATATTTTAGCTACAATAAACGCATTTACAGACCGCGCTACAGGCAGTTAAATCCATTTAGATACTTTTTAAATGATAACGCTTTTATAACTGGCGATCCTGGGTTATTACCAGAAATAGATGATAGTTTTATTTTGGGGTATACTATAAATAATACATTTACTTTTGAAGCGTATTACCGTTATGAGCAAAACCCCACACTAGAACT
>CALDUF010000084.1 GCA_937923515.1 uncultured Flavobacteriaceae bacterium | reverse complement strand
TAATTTAACCTTGCATAATGTGGTTAAGTGCACCGTGATACTAAATAATATTGAAGATTTTAAGGCGTTTAATGCGGTATATACTCAGTATTTTGTAAATAAACCCGCCAGAACTACGTTTGCTGCTCAACATTTAGCAGCCAATGCAAGTATAGAAATTGATGTAATTGCTGCGAAATAGTTACTTTATCTTTTCAATATAAATGTTTGAGGTGCCAACACTTCTAAATACAGAAGGCGCAGAGTTTCCGCCTCTAATGGTTTGTACGCTAATGCTTTGTCCTGCGGTTATATTAAATACTTCGGTAATATGTAAAGAGGCTTCAACATGTCCGCTAATATGCCTTATGTAACCTGTGTTTGCAATTGCGCCAGTAGGTGTGCCATTAATAGCTATTTGAGCTTCAACCGAAACTCTTGTGTCCGAACTTCCTGTTATTGTTGGTACTCTATAAGCTATATTAACCGTTATTTTATAACGACCAGTTGCGTTTATTGTTAATGTGTTTCCGGCTTGAGTATATAAGGTAGTATCGTCATTCCAATTTAATGTACCAAAAATAGGTATGTTAGCATAAGCGCCATTATTATTAATATTTGTAGTAATATCAGTATTGCTATATTTTACAGATGATGGATGAGATATCTTACTCCAATCTGGTGTAACTGTACTTCCACAATTAAATTGAAACTCTTGTAAGTCTGTATTAAATACTAATAAGCCATTGGCAGGATTAACTATAGCGTTAATTTGAGTTGTAGTTAGCCTTGGTATAAGTATACCTTTGTCATTAGCTTGAATGTCAAGAACAGAAGAATTATCAGGATTGGTAGTGCCAATACCAACTTGTGCATAATTATTGAAGCTGCCAATTATAAAAAGAGACAACAGTAAGATTGAATTTTTCATTAGAATAGACTTAGGGAGTCTGTTTATTTCTCTTAATTTATAAGTTTAAAATTCACAATTTTAAGACGAAGGTATAAAAAAATACGATTAAATGTTAAAACGGAATAAATTATTTGAATTTGTATCTTTGCGCGCTTATGGATAAAGAAATACAAAAATTGGTACAAAAAGGGTTAATGCTGCCCTTAATGGAGGAATTTTATACAATACAAGGCGAAGGTTATCACAAAGGTACCGCTGCTTACTTTGTGCGTATAGGAGGTTGTGATGTTGGCTGCCACTGGTGCGACGTTAAAGAGAGTTGGAACGCCCAATTGCATCCGCCCACAGCAACAAAAAAAATAGTAGAAAACGCAGTAAAATTTAGTAATACTATAGTTGTAACAGGTGGTGAGCCGCTAACTTGGGACATGACCGAATTAACCAAGCAATTAAAAGAAAAGGGGTTGCAAATACATATTGAAACTTCTGGAGCTTACAAGTTAACAGGTATTTGGGATTGGATTTGTTTATCACCTAAAAAAATGAAGCTTCCAACAGCTGAGGTTTATGATAAAGCCAACGAATTAAAAGTAATTGTATATAATAAAGATGATTTTCGCTTCGCGGAAGCGCAAGCTGCAAAGGTAAATAAAGATTGTATTTTGTATCTTCAACCAGAATGGAGCAAACGTGAAACAATAGTGCCAGAAATTGTAGATTATGTGATGCAACATCCTAAATGGAAAGTATCATTACAAACGCATAAATACTTAAATATTCCATAAAAAAATGCCTTGAATTTTCAAGGCATTTTTTGTTTTATATGTTTTTGTAAACTACTTAGTGAAAGGTATTGCAACTCTTGTGTTGCCCCAGCCTAAATGCATATGAATGCCATTATCTGCTTCACTAAACACTATCGAAAACGCTTCTACAGACTCCTCTGCAGATGTAACAGGAACAGTTAAACGTGCCACATCATTCTTTTCATCATAAAAATAAGACCCCCAAACATTTAAATCTGTGCTCACTATGGCAGTCCATTCTGTATCTCCAGGAATAACGTAAAATGTATATGTGCCAGCTTTAATAGAAGTTTCTCCTAAAGTCATATCTGTGTATAACGTTAATTCTGCAGCTTCATTTGCTCCTGTTCTCCAAACTTTTCCGTTAGGTGCTAATTTAGATACTGTTCTACCTTTAAGTTGAGGTCTACTGTACACTATTTTTATTAACTTATCAGATACTTTATAATCTCTTGGGAATGCAGCAGCATCCATCGGACTTTTATCTAATTTAGAAAATTTTTGAGCCGAAACGTTAGTACTCATTAATAGTACAAATGCAAAAGTTAGTGCTGCTAAAATGTTTGATCTTTTCATAATAAATTTTTTGAATTTTTGATGTTATCAAATTTAAGGCGGAAACCTCATAAAGTTTTGATAAAAGTCGTTAAGCTTTGTTAAAGTTTACATTCTCAGGAAGTAATTTATTTTTCTTTTAAAATGAAAGTAAAAATTAACTCCTAATTTTACGTTACATTTGATATGCATTAACACTTAAAAAAGTAAAATTTTGAAATTTGGTAGAGATTTTAAACCAGACGAAAAAGTAATTCTAAGAGACTACTTAGCTATAGAGCGCACACGTTTGGCAAACGAAAGAACCTTGTTGTCTTACATTCGATCTTCACTGTATTTATTAATAGGAAGTATAGCCTTCTTTCAGCTTAAAGAATATCCTAATTTTAAATACTTAGCTTTAGCGGCGTTAGTGTTTAGTGCACTGTTTTTTATTATTGGAATTTACAGGTTTACTACTTTAAAACGCAGCTTAAAACGTTTATACTACATGTCTGAAAATATAATAGATAACAATTGATATTTTTTGACGTATAGTTTTTAGTTTTTACACCTTGTTTTTTATGAGGTGCCCAAACAGCGTTTAAAACGTTTTTTTTATCGAGATAGTTTTTTGATGTTTTCCCAAACACTCTTATTCACCAAAATACCATGTTGCAAATTATCTGCTTTTCTAAGTTGGCTACGCTCTCCAGGATAGTAGGTTTTGTCTTCTGGATGTATGGGTTCTACATTATGTGTGTAAGCAATAATTTCATCTAATAATTTTTGTTGTAATGCCGTGTCGTTAAAAATTTCAGGATAAATACACAAAAATACTTGAGATATGCCAGTTTCAATGGGTTTTAAACTAATATTGTACGTAGAGTTTCCTGCAGATAATAATGTTGCAAGCATGTCTAAAATAATAGAAAGTGCAGAGCCTTTCCAATAGCCAATGGGTAAGCCCCGTTCTTTTTTTGAGATTTTTTCTGGATCTTTAGAGAGTTCGTCGTTAGCGTCCCAACCGCCAAAATAGGGCAGTTGTTCATTATTTAACTTATAGTCATTTATTTTTCCGAAAGAAAATTGAGATAAGGCCATGTCTAATATTACGTGTCCGTTGTTTCTAGGGATAGCAACAATAAATGGGTTATTGCCAATACGACTGTCTTTTCCGCCCCAAGGTGGCATATTAGGTTGG
>CALDUF010000083.1 GCA_937923515.1 uncultured Flavobacteriaceae bacterium | reverse complement strand
ACACGTTTAAATAGTTTAGAAAACGTAGAATCTTTAGTTTTAAAGGTAACGTTTAAACTATCTAAATACCCTTTATCTCTTACATAAAATGCTTTAAACCCTTTGCCTACAAATCTATCAAAAAGGGTAGTATTAAACCCGTCTGAAGTAAAACGCGTTTTATACATTTCAGCAAGTTGCGCCACTGGTTCGCCTTCAATACTTACCACCTCTGCACCAACTAAGATAGAATCTTTACCTACGGTACGCTTTACAAAAAGTTGTTTATCTCTATAATCGAAATCTAAATCGTAAAACTCAAATTTTTTATCTCTTAATACTTTTAGTTCTTTTCGTGTAAACTGTTTGCCTTGTGGGCGAATAGACAGATGCCCTTGCCTAACATTTGTAAGTACTGGCGCTACCTTTTTATAAAAGTCGCGCGAATTCATTGGTGTTTTTATGGTAGCTTTTAAACTGTCAAATTTATGCATCATCACCTCTTGAGGCGTGTATTGGTATAATTTTGGGTGATGGCGCTGTAATTGCAGGTATAGTTTATCTACATCTGCCTGTAGTTCTGCAATGGTATGTAATTTGGTAATTTGTGCATTGTGCTTTTTTACGCTGCCGCAAGACGACATAAACAGCAATGCTACTGCGCTTAAATAAAATTGCTTCATAAACTATAAAGGATTTAAAAGCTAAAATAATTGTAATCTGTTTACATTAACAGCTATTATACATTATTTAACGTTTTTAGAGGCTTGTTGACTTACAAACCATAAATTTATGTAATTTTGCGCCCATGCAAAAAACCATTAACATACAAAACAAAAAGGCACGCTTTCAATACGAAATATTGGATAAGTATACTGCTGGTATTGTATTAACTGGTACCGAAATAAAATCGATAAGAAGCAGTAAAGCCTCTATTGCAGAAAGCTTTTGTGAATTTAGCGAAAACGGTGAATTGTTTGTGGTAAACATGACGATACAAGAATATGCATTTGGCAACTACTATAACCACAAGCCAAAAGCTACCCGAAAATTACTGTTGAATAAAAAAGAGCTTAAAAAGTTAAATAAAGAAGTGCAAAATACTGGCTTAACTATTATTCCACTACGCTTATTTATTAACGACAAAGGCTATGCTAAACTAGATATAGCCTTAGCTAAAGGTAAAAAACTGTTTGATAAGCGCGAAACTATTAAGGATCGCGATAACAAGCGAAATCTAGACAGGATTAAAAAAACCTACAAGTAATTTTTTTAAGATTTAAACACTAAAATTCATACTCCACGCCTACAATTAGTTGCATTTAGTTTTACCACATTAGGCTACTGAAGAGCGTTTTACATTTATCAAAAAGAATAATATACTATTGAAGTTTTAAGTTGTGAATTGTATTAGATATTTTATACTTCCCTTAACGATATTAGGGGTATAAATTCATTATTTTGCAACGTATTTTACATCAATTTAAATGAAACATTTGATACTACTGGCATTGTGCTGTTTTACAATAACACTACAAGCACAAAAAAAAGCCGACAAAAGCAAGCAAACCAAAACGCAAGAATTTGTAATTGACAGCTCTAAAGTACGCACGCTACATAAAACTGTAAAAGCTTTATACGAGGTTGTTTCCGCAGAAAAAGAACAGAACCGTAATTGGAAACAGTTTAAATATTTGTTTTATCCAAATGCTAAATTAATCGCTTCTGGTTTAAACCAAGATGATAAATACAAAGCCAAATATTTAACACCAGACGAGTATATAAAAAACTCAGAAAAATGGTTAAAAATGAATGGCTTTATTGAACAAGAAATTCATAGAACAGTAAATACTTTTGGCAACATTGCACACGTATTTAGTACTTACCAGTGCTTTCATAGTAAAGATGATAAAGCGCCTTTTATGAGAGGCATTAACAGTATTCAATTAATTAATGATGGAAACCGATGGTGGATTGTTAACCTCTTTTGGACGCAAGAAACCGAGGAACATCCTATACCTAAAGCTTATTTACCACGAAAAAAGAAATAGTATGAATTCTACCTTAAAATTGATATATATATTTGCAATTACACTTACACCCTATGTTTTAATTGCTCAAAATAAAGCAAAACCAGTATTTGAAAATGGTGAAGCGCAAATTGTAGACGCATTTAATACCCCTGAAAAATGGATACGACACGATCTTTTTGTTGAGACTGAATTTGATTCTGATGGCGATGGAAAATTAGATAGAATGCATGTAGACGTTACGCGCCCTTACCAAACCGATACTGAAGGTTTAAAACTACCTGTAATTTACGAATCTAGCCCTTACTACGCAGGTGTTGCGCCAGATGTAGCTGGTGTATTTTGGGATGTAAAACACGAATTGGGCGACATTGGGCCAGAACGCGTACACCCAGAAGTAACACGCCTTGGCAAACGCCCAATAATATCTAATTCGCAAATTATAACGTGGGTGCCACGAGGTTATATTGTGGTACATTCGTCGTCTCCAGGCACTGGTTTATCTCAAGGTGCGCCAACTGTGGGTGGCGATAATGAATCGCTTGCCCCAAAAGCAGTTATCGATTGGTTAAACGGTCGCGCAAAGGGCTATACAGAACCTTACGGTGATAAAGAGGTAAAAGCCTATTGGAGCACCGGCAAAGTAGGAATGACGGGGACATCGTATAACGGTACCATACCACTTGCTGCTGCTACCACAGGTGTAGATGGTTTAAAAGTTATTATACCTGTAGCACCAAATACCTCGTATTACCATTATTACAGAAGTAACGGCTTGGTGCGCTCTCCAGGAGGTTATCTTGGTGAGGATATTGATGTGTTATACGATTATATCCACAGTGGTGATGAAGCTAAACGCGCTTTAAATAATAAAAACGTTAGAGATACCGAAATGAAAAATGGTATGGATAGATTTACTGGTGATTATAACGATTTTTGGGCTGGTAGAGATTATTTAAATGATATGAAACCTATGAAAGCTGCCCTATTAATGTCGCACGGTTTTAATGATTGGAACGTAATGCCAGAACACAGTTATAGAATTTACAAGAAGGCAAAAGAAATAGGACTAGAAACCGCCATTTACTACCACCAACTTGGTCATGGCGGTCCACCGCCAATCGCAATGATGAATACCTGGTTTACGCATTATTTACATGGTGTTGAAAATAATATAGAACGTGCAGAACATAAAGCCTTTATAGTTCGTGAAGATGATGATAGGCAACAGCCAACTGCTTACAAGGATTATCCTAATCCTAACTCAAAAAATGTAACGCTTTACTTAAACGCTGGTGCACCAAATACTGGAGGTTTAGCGCTTACTAAAACAGCATCTAAAACTACTGAAACACTCATTGATAATTACAACTTTAGTGGCGTAGCTTTAGCCAAGGCTGAAACATCGCAACATAGGTTGCTTTATGCTACCACAAAACTTAGTAAAGATGTACATATCTCTGGCGTGCCAAAAATTACTGTAACCCTTGCCAGTAGCAAACCAGCAGCAAATCTTTCTGTTTGGTTAGTATCTTTACCTTGGAATGAAGGCGCTGGCACAAAAATTACCGATAACATTATTACCCGTGGATGGGCAGACCCTCAAAACTATAAATCCATAACAGAAAGCGAACCTTTAAAACCAGGTAAGTTTTATAACATTACTTTTGATTTACAACCAGACGATCAAATTATAAAAGCAGGACAGCAAATAGGTGTTATGATTTTTTCAAGTGATAAAGACTACACGTTACACCCAGAACCTGGCACAGAATTAACGATAGATTTAAAAAAAACACAACTTGTACTGCCCATAGTTGGCGGTCTTAAAACATTCTAACAAACGTAACCTACATGGCTAATTTTTTTACTGAAATAACACCAGAACTTAAAACATTTATAGAAGCACAACATATATTTTTTGTAGCTACAGCAGCAGCTGATGGCCGAATAAACTTGTCGCCTAAAGGCTTAACTAACACCTTTAAAATAGTAGATAAAAATAAAGTGTTATGGCTAAATTTAACAGGCAGTGGCAATGAAACTGCAGCACATGTGTTACTAAACGATAGAATGACTATTATGTTTTGTTCTTTTGAAGGCAAACCATTGATATTACGACTTTATGGTACTGCTAAAGTATACCACGAAAGAGATGCTGCGTTTAAAAACAACACCCATTTGTTTCCTGAGATTCCTGGCACCCGACAAATTATTGAGATGAAAATTGAAAGCGTACAAACGTCCTGCGGATATGCAGTACCTTTTATGGACTTTAAGGAAGAACGCCAACAACTTAATGCTTGGGCTGAAAAGCAGGGTAAGGAGCGTATTGAAAAGTATTGGAAAGAGAAGAATACTAAGAGTATTGACGGATTGGAAACTAAGATTTTTGAGAATTAGATGTCTAACACTAAAACGTATTGGAGCCAACGCTATCAAGAAAACAACACAGGCTGGGATATTGGTGAACCATCCAAACCCATAAAATCATATATTGATCAAATAAAGGATAAAGAGTTGAAAATTCTAATTCCAGGTGCTGGAAATTCTTATGAAGCCGAATATTTATTTAACCAAGGCTTCAAAAACGTTTATGTTTTAGATATTGCGAAAGCACCTTTAGAAACGTTTCAAAAACGTGTTCCAAATTTTCCTTTAAAACAAAGTATACAAGGTGATTTTTTTAAGCATCGAGGCCAATACGATTTAATCTTAGAACAAACCTTTTTTTGTTCGTTTCCGCCACTGCCAGAAACTAGAACACAATATGCACTAAAAATGCATGAATTACTGCATCAAAATGGCAAACTTGTTGGTTTATGGTTTAATTTTCCGCTAACTGGAGATTTAGAAAAACGTCCGTTTGGTGGTACAAAAGAAGAATATCTTAGTTATTTTGAGCCTTATTTCAATATTAAGATTTTTGAAGAATGTTATAATTCTATTCCACCAAGAATGGGAAAAGAGATGTTTGGAATTTTAGAAAAAAATAGTTTAGTAGAACTCATCTAATTAAGTCTTTGAATTCAAAATTACTAACTACCAAAAACTAACCGCTAACCACTAACCTCTAACCTCTAACCACTAACCACTAAAAACACTAATTCTTATCCTCTAAAAGCGGCACAAATCGAAACTCCCCAAACTCGTGTTGTTCAAATTCTTTTTTGCCTTTTCTAATAAAGAGTGTCATAACCTGCACCTCATCACCAACAGGAATTACCAAACGACCGCCGTCTTCTTTTAGCTGACTCAATAAAGGTTTAGGTACAAAAGGCGCACCTGCTGTAACGATAATACTATCAAAAGGCGCTTCTTCTGGTAAACCGATATAACCATCGCCAAAAATTAATTTTTTAGCTCTGTAACCTAATTTTGGTAAAAACTTACTTGTTTTTTTAAACAATTCTTGCTGGCGCTCAATACTATATACTTTTGCACCCAACTCACACAACACCGCAGTTTGGTAGCCGCTTCCTGTGCCAATTTCTAACACTTTATCACCCGAAGTTACTTGTAATAATTCGGTTTGAAAGGCTACGGTATAAGGTTGAGAAATGGTTTGGTCTGCACCAATGGGGAAGGCCTTATCTTGGTAAGCATGGTCTAAAAACCCAGAATCCATAAATAAATGCCTAGGTATCTTCCCAATGGCTTTTAAAACTTTTTCGTTTGTTATGCCTTTAGCTGCTACTACCTTTACCAATTGCTGGCGCAGGCCTTGATGCTTAAATGTGTCTTTCAATGTTCGGGAGGTTAATTCTGCACAATTTACTTAAACATTTTTAACCTAAAAACAATTTTCGCAGAATTTAAATTTAGTATCTTTAAGCTGTGAAATTTTGGTGTTTTTTAATGAGAACTTCACCTCTATTTCTTAATTTATAGTTTACTAATAATAGCTTCATTGAAAAAATAATAATATGCTAAAAGTTGGAGTTCTTGGTGCTGGACACTTAGGAAAAATTCATTTACGCCTTTTAAAACAATCTGAAAAATTTGACCTCGTAGGGTTTTATGATGCAGATACTGCAAATGCTCAAAAAGTTGCTGATGAATTTGGGTACACACTATTTAATTCTATAGACGAATTAATTGATGCTGTTGCTGTTGTAGATATTGTAACGCCAACGCTTTCGCACCATGAATGTGCTATAAAAGCCATTACTAAAGGTAAACATATATTTATTGAAAAGCCTATAACCAATACGGTTGCAGAGGCCGAAGATATTAGAGCCCTAGTTGCATTGCACAAGGTAAAAGGGCAAGTTGGACATGTAGAACGATTTAACCCTGCATTTTTAGCGGTTAAGGACGATATTAAATCGCCCATGTTTATTGAAACGCATCGTTTGGCAGAATTTAATCCGCGTGGTACAGATGTTCCTGTAGTTTTAGATTTAATGATACATGATATTGATATTATTTTAAGCATCGTAAAGTCTGAAGTAAAACATATTTCGGCTAGTGGTGTTGCGGTAATAAGTGATACGCCAGATATTGCAAATGCGCGTATAGAATTTAAAAATGGCTGTGTTGCCAACTTAACGGCGAGTAGAATTTCGTTGAAGAAAATGCGTAAAGGACGCTTTTTTCAGAAAGACGCTTACATTTCAGTAGATTTCTTAGAGAAAAAATGTGAGGTAGTTAAAATGAAAGATGCCCCAGAAACGCCTGGAGATTTTGATATGATTTTACAAAATGCGGAAGGTGTTAAAAAACAAATTTATTTTGATAATCCTAAAATTCCGGATGTAAACTCCATCTTAACAGAGCTAGAAACGTTTGCTGATGCTATAAATAACGACACCACACCAGTGGTAACTTTGCATGATGGCACAGAGGCCTTGCGAGTGGCTAATATGATTATTAATCAGTTTTAAAAAAGCACCTCCTAATCTCCCCAAAGGAGAGGAACATTACTCATACTCTAAAAACTTAGTGTATAGATTTTGAAAAGTTTCAATACAATATAAACATGAAAAATATAGCAGTAATTGGAGCAGGCACTATGGGCAACGGTATTGCTCATGTTTTTGCTCAAAACGGTTTTAGCATCAATTTAATTGATGTTAACCAAAACGCTTTAGACAAAGGATTACAAACCATTTCTAAAAACTTAGATAGGATGGTTTCAAAAGAAAAAATATCTATTGAAGATAAAGACAGTACACTTCAAAAGATAACAACTTTTACTGATATAAATAATGGTGTAAAACAAGTAGATTTAGTAGTTGAAGCAGCTACCGAAAATCTGGAGTTAAAGCTTAAAATTTTCAAAGCATTAGATGAAGCTTGCGCTAACTCAACAATTTTGGCAAGCAACACCTCCTCTATTTCTATTACACAAATAGCGGCAGTTACTTCGCATCCAGAACGTGTTATTGGGATGCATTTTATGAATCCTGTTCCTATTATGAAATTGGTTGAAATTATTCGCGGTTACAATACTAGCGATGCAACTACTAAAACTATTATGGAGCTTTCTAAAACACTTGGTAAAGTACCTGTAGCAGTAAACGACTATCCTGGTTTTGTGGCAAACCGTATTTTAATGCCAATGCTTAACGAATCTATAGAAACTCTATATAATGGTGTTGCAGGTGTTGCAGAAATTGACACCGTAATGAAATTAGGTATGGCACACCCCATGGGGCCATTACAATTAGCTGATTTTATAGGCTTGGATGTATGCCTTTCTATTTTAAATGTAATGCACGATGGGTTTAAAAATCCAAAATACGCGCCTTGTCCGTTATTGGTAAACATGGTAAATGCAGGTAAACTAGGTGTGAAATCTGGAGAAGGATTTTATGATTATTCTGAAAGCAAAAAAGCTGAAAACATTTCTAAACAATTTGTAAAATAATACTTAATAATGCCCAAATTTTTAACAACAACTGGTTGTTCCTACCACATTGAATCAATAATAATCAACTCCAAAAAAAAATTAGTACTAGTAACGCCCTATCTTCAACTCAGTAAAAACTTTATCGATAGACTCTCAGACGCTGATAAAAGAGGTGTGAAAATCACTTTAATTTATGGTAAAAACGAATTAAACGAAAAACAACAGAATATTTTATACTCATTAGATAATATTGAAGTCTTTTTTTGTGAAAACTTACATGCTAAGTGCTATCATAATGAAGAAGAAATGGTTTTAACTTCTATGAATCTCTACGAATTCTCCGAAAAAAACAATAGAGAAATGGGATTATTGCTTCAAAATAATAATCAAAATTTTGATGATGCAGTTACAGAAATTCAATCTATAAAAAATTCTTCTGAATTAATTATTTCTTCTACAAAATCACTAAATAATTTTGAAGATTTAATTAAAATGGATTCCTCTCATACTGAAAAAGGAAATTTTCATTTCCCTAGTTTATATAGGGTTTTAAAAGAAAAGTATCCAAATTATAATATAGATTTTAAGGATGAAAAAATCAGGATAAATAACTTCCCTTTTTCAGAAATTGATTTTATTATTACGCACAGGGTTGAAGTTGTCGTTGCTCATCAAGTGTTGTACAACAAAATTCAAAACATGTTTGAAAAAGTATTTTGGAAACTACCTGGTAGGTATTTTTGGAATTATAATCTCAATATTTATGAAGATAGATCTTTTAGTGTTGAATTCAATGAAGCTGGTTTAATCAAAAAAGTGAATAAACAAATTGAAATTATAGACGCTTTTTATAAAAACATCAAACCTTCCGAAAGAAAACTTAAACAAACACCTGTATGGTGATATCAACAAAATGAACATAAAAAACAACCTTAAAAATATACTAAATTCAATACCAAACCACGTCACTTTAGTTGCGGTATCAAAAACAAAACCTGTACCTGAAATTATGCAAGCCTATGATGCAGGACACCGCGTTTTTGGGGAGAATAAAGTACAAGACATGGTAGAGAAATACGAAGAAATGCCAAAGGATATCGAATGGCATATGATAGGCCACTTGCAGCGCAATAAGGTAAAATATATGGCCAGTTTTGTAAGTTTAATTCATGGTGTAGATAATTTTAAACTACTAAAAGAAATTAACAAACAAGCAGAAAAACACAACCGCGTGATAGATTGCTTATTTCAAATAAAAATTGCCGAAGAGGATTCTAAATTCGGAATGTCTGCCGAAGAGGCTTCAAACATTTTATCTTCAGAAGCCTTTTCAGAATTAAAAAACATTAAGATTACCGGCCTAATGGGTATGGCAACGTTTACTGATGATACCACTCAAATTAAGCAAGAATTCAGCACCTTAAAAAAAGCATTTGAAAATTTACAACCGCTGGAGTGTTTTAACTTCAAACCTAAAACAATAAGTATGGGTATGAGTGGTGATTACAAATTAGCTATTGATAGCGGTAGCACTATGATTCGCGTAGGAAGTAGTATATTTGGCTCTAGAAATTATACTAATTAAGCCAAACGTATTTACGCAGTACTAGACATAGAAACCACAGGCGGTAAGTTTAACGAAGAAGGCATTACCGAAATAGCAATCTACAAATTTGATGGTCATACGGTTGTTGACCAATTTATAAGTCTTGTAAATCCAGAACGAGACATTCAACCTTTTGTGGTTAATCTTACGGGGATAAATAGTAACATGCTACGTAACGCTCCTAAATTTTACGAGGTTGCAAAACGTATTGTTGAAATTACCGAAGACTGTATTCTAGTAGCTCATAATGCACAGTTTGATTATCGCATTCTTTGCACAGAATTTAGGCGATTGGGTTTTGAGTACGAGCGCAAATCGCTATGTACGGTAGAGCTTTCAAAATACTTAATTCCAGGGTTACCGTCTTATAGTTTAGGAAAATTGGTACGCTCTTTAGGCATTCCTGTAGCAGATAGACATCGTGCTTCTGGCGATGCGCAAGCCACAGTTAAACTCTTTAAAATGTTGTTAGATAAGGATACCGAAAAAAACATCATAAAAGATGCGGTGAGGTTAAACCCAAAACATCAATTAGAGCCACGACATTTAGATATTATTGCAAATTTACCAACCATAACGGGTGTTTACTATATACACAATGCCGATGGCGACATTATTTACATTGGTAAAAGCAATAATATAAAAAAGCGCATCAATCAGCATTTTACCAACACAAGTCCTAAATCAAAAAAATTACAATCTCAAGTCGCCACTGTTACGTATGAAGCTACAGGAAGCGAGCTTGTTGCGCTTCTTAAAGAAAGTGAAGAGATAAAACGCAATAAACCTATTTTTAATCGGGCTTTAAAACGCAACAGTTTTTCGTTTGCGCTATATAGCTTTACCGACAAAAACAACTACTTAAATTTAAGTATTGCTAAAGTTGACGGTAGAAAAAAACCAATCACCACGTTTAGTAATTTACAAAGTGGTAAAAGCTTTATATCTAGGGCTATTGCCGATTATAGTTTATGCCAAAAGCTAACGGGTGAATACAAAACCAAAACCAATTGCTTTAATTATACTATTAAAACATGCGATGGCGCTTGTATAGGTGAGGAATTACCCGAAGCATATAATAAGCGGGTTACAGCCCTAATAGATAAAAACAGTTACGCCAATAAAAACATGGTAATTGTAGACAGAGGACGTGATGTGGATGAGCGCAGTGCTATTTTAATTAAAAACGGTGTTTTTCAAGGCCTAGGTTTTTTTAGTCTTAACTATCAAATAAACAATTTAGAAGTATTAGAATCTATTATCACACCAATGGAAAATAATAGAGATACCCAACATATTATTCAAAGTTATTTAAGGCGAAATAAAAAGGTAAAACAAATTATAATTGATAATTAATGAAACGATTTCTTGTTATTCTAACTCTAGCATGTAGCGCATTATTAGCTGCACAATCTGAAAAAGAAGAAAAAGCCCCTGTATACAGAGTCTCTTTAAACGATTTAAAACTAAACGCTTACGAAAAAGACTCTACCGCAAACGCTTTGGTACTTTATGAGTATGGCAAAAGTCATGTAGATAGAAATGATTATGATTTAAGAACTCAAATTAAAAGAAAGATTAAAATTTTTAATAAAGAAGGATTTGATAATGCAAATGTTACCATTTATCTATACAAAGGTAACAGTAGTAATTATGAGCGCGTAGACGATATTTTTGGAGCAACCTACACTTATGAAAATGGAAATGTAATAACCACCAATTTAAAACCAGAGGAAATTTATAGAGAACAATATAACGAAAATTACACCATTGTAAAATTTGCACTTTCAAACATAAAAGAAGGCTGTGTAATTACCTATAGCTATAGCATACAATCACCTTACATGCAAAAGTATCACGGATGGGAATTTCAAGGCGATATACCAAAAAGGTATAGTGAATATAATACGAGTATTCCCGGTAACTGGCTGTATCATATAAAACTTACTGGTGGTAAAAAATTAACAACCAACACTAACAGTCTAGAAAAAAGGTGTTTAGAAATGTATAGCGGTGCTAGTGCAGATTGTAGTATCGCAAAATATGTAATGAAAGATGTACCAGCTTTTATAGAAGAAGATTATATGACGGTGAAACGAGACTACCTTGCAAGAATTGATTATGAACTTGAAACTTTTAGAGGAATGGATGGTAGAGTAGTAAACTATACTAAAACGTGGAAAGATGTAGATAAAGAATTAAGAACAGAAAAAGATGTTGGAAAACAGATCAAAAAAACTGTAGATGCAGAAACATTGTTACCCTTAGATGTATGGAACGAAACTAACCCTCTAAAAAAAGCAAAAGGCATATTTAATTACGTACAAACCAACTACACTTGGGATGAGTCTTTTGGTATTTTCAAAGATGTATCAGTCAAAAACATTATAAAAACCAAATCTGGAAATGTTGGTGCTGTTAATATATTATTACACAATATTCTTAAAGAAAGTGGTATACAAGTTAATCCTGTATTTGTATCTACACGTGGTCATGGTTTAGCTACTAAAATATACCCAGTGATTACAGATTTTAATTATATAATTGTTCAGGCAACTATCGATGAGAAAACGTATCTATTAGATGCAACTGGTAAGTTTTTATCCTTTGGAGAATTACCGTTTAGATGTCTTAATCAATATGGAAGGTTGGTTGATTTTAAAAAAGGGAGCACATGGATTGATATTAAGCCGAAAGCAAAATCATCAACACTCTATAGTTTAAAACTTAAATTTGACGACGCTAAAAAACTATCAGGCACTGTTAATACAAGAACAACTGGCTATCACGCCCTAAGTTCCAGAAAATCCTATTTCCCAAACCCAACCAGCTATGTGGAAAACATCAATAAGAGAAATGATGATATTATTGTTTCAGATTTCGAAGTAAAAGATGCCACAAAAACGAGTCCTATGTTCAATGAAACGTATAGTATTGTATACGAAACAGAGGAAATCGCTTCAACCGTTTACCTAAACCCTTTTATATTTTCATTTTTTAAAGAAAACCCGTTTAAATTACAAGAGCGTACATATCCTATAGATTTTGGATATAAAGACAGTTACGTATACATGCTTAATTTAGATTTAGGAGAGCATTATCAAGTTTCAGAGCTACCTAAAAACAAAAGGTTGGCTTTACCTAACAAAACAGGCAGCTTAAATTATTCTGTTAATGTAGTTGGTAATACTATAAACATAATATTTAGTTTAAAATTTAACAAAGCCATATATTTACCAAACTACTATCCCTACCTAAAAGAATTAATGAATCAGGTTGTAGACATCCAAACCAACTCACTAATAGTATTAAAAAAGAAGTAACAATCTTTTATTACTTTTGATGGTATGAACACTAAAAAAGAAAGATACTGGCGCCGTAAACTTCATGATATAATTTATGAAGCAGATACACCCGCGGGGAAAATCTTCGATATTCTACTGTTTATTACCATCATAGCCAGTATTATTTTAGTAATGCTAGAAAGCATAAAAAGCTTTGACGATAAGTACCATAACTTTTTAAACATCTCAGAGTGGGTAATTACCATTCTATTTAGCATAGAATATATCGCCAGAATAGTTACCGTAAAAAAACCATTAAAATACATCTTTAGTTTTTACGGTATTATCGATTTTTTGTCTACCATTCCAAAATACATTTCGTTGCTCTTTGGTGGTATTCACGCTCTAGCAGCATTGCGCGCACTAAGGCTATTACGCATATTTAGAATATTAAAACTTGCCAGATATCTTGGGGCATCAAACCTATTGGCCTCTGCACTCAAAGCAAGTCGTGCCAAAATCTCAGTATTTCTGTTCGCGGTGCTCATTTTATGCATCATTGCAGGCACGCTCATGTATTTGGTAGAAGGCGAAGAAAGCGGCTTTAAAAGTATCCCAGTAAGTGTGTATTGGTGCATCGTTACACTAACTACCGTAGGTTTTGGCGATATCGCACCCGTTACACCACTCGGTCAGTTTATTGCGGCACTCATCATGATTTTGGGTTACGGCATCATAGCAGTGCCTACCGGTATAGTATCGGCAGAATACTCTGCGCAAGGTAAAAAAATAGTACCCAAGCCAGAAAACAAAATACGCCTCAACTCACAATCTTGCGAAAATTGCCTCGCCGAAGACCATAGAGATAAGGCCGATTTTTGTTATAACTGTGGCGAAAAATTACACATTTAAAATTTGGGCGTTACCCCGCTCAGTCACTAAAGTAAGTGTATTTAAGTTTATACAAATACGCTCAAAGCGTGGGTGCCAAGGCTCTTAAAGCGGGGTCGGGCTATCCGCTATATCTTTTTAAAGCGGTATTGCGAGGAGCGAGCAACGTGGCAATCTTTCACATTACAGTACAAAAAACTAACTTTTTCCAAAAAAGCTTTAAAAAGGATGCCGCTACTATCCCTAACGCGCCTGCCTGCCAAAGCCATTTCTAATGGCATAGTTTTGGTCTAATTTGTTTTTCATAGTACCTTTACTTTTTTTGTAAAAACATCTATCTATAGAAACTCCATACAAATATCTTATAGCCATAGTTGGGCCAACAGCCATAGGTAAAACAGCACTAAGCATAAAGTTAGCGCAACATTTTAATACCGAAATTATTTCGGCAGATTCGCGTCAGTTTTACAAAGAAATGCAAATTGGCACAGCAGCACCAACTCCAGAAGAGTTGGCCGTAGCACCGCATCATTTTATACACCATAAATCCATAAAAGAGCACTACAGCGTAGGTGCTTTCGAGAAAGATGCCATTGCAAAACTAAACACCCTATTTAAAAAACAAAATGTAGTTATCATGGTAGGCGGTTCTGGCTTGTATGTAGATGCCGTAACACAAGGCTTAAACGAATTTCCAAAAGTAGATGCTTCAATTAGAGAAAACCTCAACAAACAATTAGAAGAAAAAGGACTAGAACACCTACAACAACAGCTTAAAACGTTAGACCTTCAAAGCTACAGTACCATTGCTATAGATAATCCGCATCGTGTAATAAGAGCTTTAGAAATTTGTATTGGTACAAACACACCTTATGCGTCTTACCTAAATAAACCAAAAGTTAAACGACACTTTAAAACCGTAACTATAGGTTTAAATGCAGATAGAGATATTATTTACACGCGCATCAACCAACGTGTAGATATCATGATGAAACATGGTTTGCTTAAAGAAGTAACATCGTTAGTGCCGTATAAAAACTTAAACGCTCTAAATACCGTTGGTTACAAAGAGTTATTCAATTATTTAGATGGCGAATGGACGCTAGATTTTGCCATTTCAGAAATAAAAAAGAATACCAGACGATTTGCAAAAAGGCAATTAACCTGGTTTAGAAAAAATGAAACCATAAATTGGTTTGATTATCAAGAAGACCTTTTAAACATTATTAAAGGTATAGAAAAACACATAATATGACCACAGAAGCCATACTTTCAAAATTAGTAGCATTTCCTGTTTTAGGAGGCGAAAGTAATCTTACCATTATTCATTGGATTAAAGGTTATATTGAGAGTTTTGGAATTGCCTGTACATTGGTGCCAAATCCAGAAGGCACAAAAGCATCCTTACATTGCCGTATTGGGCCTTCGGTAAATGGTGGAATTATACTTTCTGGTCATACCGATGTGGTTCCAGTAAAAGGCCAAAACTGGGACACAGACCCTTTTCTTCTCACCGATAAAGGTGATGGCAATCTCTACGGTCGTGGCTCTTGCGATATGAAGGGCTTTATTGCATGCTGCCTAAACAGCTTACCTAAACTAGTAGACGCCAAACTAAAAAAACCTATATATTTTGCGTTGTCTTATGATGAAGAAATAGGCTGTTTATCAGCTCCAGAACTTATTGCGCATTTAAAAAACCATTATCCTGAAACACCTAAATATGCTATTATTGGAGAACCTTCCTTATTACAACCCATTATTGGGCACAAAGGCATTTGTTTATATAAAACCACTGTTAATGGTTCTGCAGGACATAGTAGTAGAATTAGACAAGAAGTTAGCGCCATTAATGAAGCTGCCCGTTTAGTATTGTGGCTAGAAGCTAAAATGAATGCTTTAGTAAACTCTGGGAATATAGATAAGCGTTTTTCGCCACCACATTCGTCTTTACACACCGGAATAATTCAAGGTGGTATTGCACCAAATGTTATTGCAGATAAGGTGTCGTTTTCGTGGGATGCTAGAATGATTCCCAGCGATAATCTCACGGAAATTGTAAATGATTTTAAAGCACACTGCGAAAAACGTACGAAAGAACTACAACCCATATTTCCAGATTTCAAAATAGAAACACAAGAAATTCATCCACCAGTAACACCTTTTGATAGTAAGGCAGACAGCGCTATTGTAAAATTATTTTCTAAAATAAACCCAAACACCACTATAGGAACAGTTGCATACGCGTCAGAGGCAGGACAATTTAACGAAGCTGGCTTACAGAGTATTATTTGTGGCCCAGGCTCTATAGAGCAAGCACACAGAGCTAATGAGTTTATTGCTAAAACAGAATTATCTCAATACACTACTATTCTAAATAATCTCATTACATTATTTGCATCAGAAGATGTTGTAACGGTATTTTAATCTTTAAACTTTAGTTCTGCTAAAACCGGCTCATGATCAGAAAGTTGAAGATTAAAATTTTCATGTTTAACCACTTCAAAAGAAGGGTCAACCAATATATGGTCTACTTTAAAAGGATAATTCAACAATTTAAAAGTACTACCAAAACCACTACCCTGCGCAACAAATGTATCGTCCCTATCTCCCTTTAAAATTCTATACACAGAAGAATATTGCGTACTATTAAAATCACCTAAAACAATAACATCACCGTCAAAATTATTTATATGATTGCGTACTACATTGGCTTGCGCAATTCTTTTTTCTTCTGCATATACAAATCTTGGAAGTAAATATTTATAGCTGCTACTTAGGTTTCCTATATCATTTCTAACATCTAATTTAAAGGATTCAAGATGTAAGTTGTAGACTCTTATTACTCTATCATTTATTTCTACATCAACAAACATGGAATTGTTATAACTATCATAAAATTTTATATAACCATTTTTAAGTATTGGAAATTTAGAAAAAACACCTAAAACAGATTTATAAGGCACATCTGTATTACTTTTTAACCAGTAAGGGTACTCATTTTGATAACGTTTGTATTCTATAGCTGAAAACTCTTGTATAAAAAATATATCTGGGGTTACACCTTTTATAAAATCAGCAATTTCAGTTTTACTATTTTCAACACCTACGCTTTTAGATTGATAACCTTGAACATTGTACGTTAAAACTGAAAAGGTATTTACTACATCTTCTTCACTAAAATTCACCTGAACAAATGAATCAAAATAGTAGAAGAATACTACTAACGCTGTAAAATTAAATAGCACTTTTTTATTGCCTTTAAAAAGTAACCAAACGCACTGTAATACATTAACTACCAGAATTACAGGCAACAAAAAAGAAAAAAACACAGAGCTACCATGTTGTACAAAAACGATAGCCGTTATACTGATAATTAAGAGTAAAGGAAAAACAAAAGGTAATAAAGACTTTAGTCTTTTAAAGAATATATTAAACTGCATCTAAAACAAAGTAATCTGTCTTTCGTCATCTGTATCGTCATCTTCTTTAGATGTAGGTTTTGATTGTGACTTGGTAGCGTTTTCAGCATCATTAGTAGACACTTCACTTTCATCTACAACCTCTAGATCGTCAGCGTGTATTTCTTCAGGAGCTTCGTAAGGTAAAGGATCTAAAAGGTTAATTTGATTTACTTTATCTTTTGTTAATTGGTTACCTTGAGCACTAACCCCTTTAATATCTATAAACGCTTCAAGATTTACTTCTAAATTATCCTTTCTATCTTTTCCGCGTTCTTTAGCAAAAATAACTTCTGCCATTGGTTTCCAATCTGTCGATACAATTTCTAATTGCGAATTTGGATGGTCGGATATAAAGGATTCTTCTCTACCTTCATGCTCTATTAAAAAGCGTTTCACATAATACAATTCCTTTTCACCATTAAAGTAAATAGCTGAAATAGGTTTTTTAGGCACCCATTTTTCCATTAAAATCATATCGTTATCAAAATGCATTGTAACCTCAGGCGTTACTGTTTTTAATGTCCCTGACTGATTGATTATTAATAATTTATCTTCACCTCTAAACTCACCTATAAGTTCTCCTCGACCATCTACATTTAAGCGTTGCACAGTATCATCAAACCATATTTTACGAGGTTTTAAAGTAGAAACGCCCTTTTCCTTAAGCTCAACACGTTTTACAGGGTATTTAGTAACTAAATTACCTTTAGAAGTTCTGCCTTTTATCAAAATATCGGCGAAATCTATATCCCATTTCAATTTTTTAATACTTCCTGCTTGTCGTAAATTAATGGTAACAACCTCAGCTTCTCCGTTAGGGTTTGCTGAGAAGTATAGAGCAACAGACCCTTTATTGCCATTAGTTAAGTCGTATTCTCTATCTCTAGTAATGCTCGTAACTGCAAATCGTTTAATATAAGATGGTCCTTTTTTACCATCTCTATAAATCAAATTATAAATGGTGCGTTTATCTTTCTTTTTAAAGACAGCAACATGTATAATATCTTTACCAATAAAGGTTTTTGAATCTACTTTGGTTACCATCATTTTACCTTCTTTGGTAAATACAATAATATCGTCTATATCACTACAATCGCAAACATACTCGTCTCTTCGCAGTGATGTACCAACAAAACCTTCTTCTCTATTTACGTATAATTTGGTGTTTCTAATAACAACTTTTGTGGCATCTACATCATCAAACGTTCTAATTTCTGTTTTACGTTCACGCCCTTCTCCATACTCCTTTTTAAGCCTCGTAAAATACGCTATAGCATAATCAATAAGATGCTCCAAATGGTGCTTTACCTCTGCTATTTGCGCTTCAAGTGCATCAATCTTTTGTTGTGCTTTATCAATATCAAATTTTGATATACGCTTAATTCGTATTTCGGTTAAACGTACAATATCATCCTCCGTTACAGCGCGTTTTAAGTGTTTTATATGTGGCTTAAGGCCTTTATCTATAGCTGTAATAACACCTTCCCATGTTTCTTCTTCTTCAATATCGCGATAAATTCGGTTTTCAATAAAAATACGTTCTAAAGATGCAAAATGCCACTGTTCTTCAAACTCTCCAAGTTTTATCTCTAATTCTTGTTTTAGTAGCTGAACAGTATTATCGGTAGAACGACGCAACATTTCAGAAACTCCAATAAACAAAGGTTTATTATCTTCAATAACGCAGCCTAATGGCGAAATAGAAGATTCGCAACTTGTAAATGCATACAGCGCATCTATAGTTTTATCTGGAGACAATCCTGAAGGTAAGTGCACCAAAATTTCAACTTCTGCAGCTGTGTTATCTTCTATTTTTTTAACTTTTATTTTGCCTTTATCATTCGCCTTTAAAATAGAATCTATAAGAGAGGTTGTTGTTGTACCAAAAGGCAACTCGTTTATAACCAGCGTATTTTTATCTAGTTGCGATATTTTAGCTCTAACGCGAACTTTACCACCTCTATTTCCATCATTATAGTTTGAAAAATCTGCTATTCCCGCTGTAGGGAAATCTGGCAAAATTGTAAAGCGTTTTCCTTGTAAATGTTTAATTGAAGCGTCTATTAGCTCAATAAAATTATGAGGTAAAATTTTAGTAGATAAACCTACTGCGATACCTTCACCTCCTTGCGCAAGTAGCAATGGAAACATTACCGGTAGGTTTACAGGTTCTTTACGCCTACCATCGTAACTAGCTTGCCATTCTGTAATTTTAGAATTGTAAACAACATCTAGTCCAAATTTAGAAATTCGAGCTTCAATATAACGCGATGCCGCTGCTCTATCGCCAGTTAAAATATTACCCCAGTTACCTTGGGTATCAATTAATAAATCTTTTTGGCCAATTTGCACCATAGCATCAGCGATACTAGCGTCACCATGCGGATGGTACTGCATGGTATGCCCAACTATATTCGCTACTTTATTGTATCGACCATCATCTAGATCTTTCATAGAATGCATGATACGACGCTGCACAGGCTTAAAACCATCTTCTATAGCTGGTACTGCACGCTCTAATATAACATACGAGGCATAGTCTAAAAACCAATCTTTATACATACCCGTAACACGAGTTATGGTTTCTTGGGGCTCTTCGTTATGTGCGTTGGTTAAATCGTCGTTTTCTTCTTCTATCATATGCTATTACTCCTAATGTTTAGGAACTACTTCTTATTTTCTTCAATTAAATCTAATTCTACTTTTAGATTGTCTATAATAAATTCTTGTCGTGTTGGTGTGTTTTTACCCATGTAAAATGATAGTAACTCTTCTATAGACATGTTATCATCTAACATTACAGGGTCTAACCTGATATCATCGCCAATAAAGTGTTTAAATTCGTCAGGAGAAATTTCACCCAATCCTTTAAATCGGGTTATTTCTGGTTTAGGTTTTAATTTCTCTATAGCATTTACGCGCTCTTCTTCAGAATAACAATAAATAGTTTCTTTTTTATTTCTTACTCTAAACAAAGGTGTTTGCAAAATATACAAATGCCCTTCCTTTATGACTTCTGGAAAAAATTGTAAAAAGAATGTGATTAATAGTAACCTAATATGCATACCATCTACATCGGCATCTGTAGCTATTACTACATTATTATAACGCAAATCTTCTAAAGACTCTTCAATATTTAAAGCGGCTTGTAACAGATTGAACTCTTCGTTTTCGTAAACTATTTTTTTACTTAAACCATAAGAGTTTAGTGGTTTTCCTTTAAGACTGAATACGGCTTGAGTATTTACATCTCGCGATTTTGTGATACTACCTGAGGCCGAATCGCCCTCGGTTATAAAAAGTGTAGTTTCTAAATTTCTTTCGTTTTTAGTATCTCCAAAATGTACGCGGCAGTCTCTTAATTTTTTATTGTGAAGACTCGCTTTCTTCGCTCTGTCTTTCGCTAACTTTCTAATGCCAGATAACTCTTTTCGCTCGCGTTCTGCTTGCAAAATTTTACGCTGAATTTTTTCGGCAGTATCTTGATTTTTGTGTAAATAGTTATCAAGCTTTGTTTTTAAAAAGTCGTTAATGTAGGTTCTCACCGTTGGCAAATCGCCGCCCATATCGGTTGAGCCCAATTTTGTTTTGGTTTGACTCTCAAAAACAGGCTCCATTACTTTTATAGCAATAGCACTAACTACAGATTTTCTAATATCTGAAGCATCATAATTTTTACCGTAAAACTCACGAATTGTTCTTACTAATGATTCTCTAAAGGCGTTAAGGTGTGTTCCGCCTTGGGTTGTATTTTGCCCGTTTACAAAACTGTTATATTCTTCGCTGTATTGGGTTTTACTGTGTGTTAAAGCAACTTCAATATCATCACCCCTTAAATGGATAATAGGATATAATAAATCCGCTTCTGGAATTTTTTCTGCTAGTAAATCTTTTAATCCGTTTTCACTATAATACTTTTCACCATTAAAAACTATAGTTAACCCTGGATTGAGATAAACATAGTTTTTAAGCATTTTTACAATATATTCACTCCTATACTTGTAATTTTTAAAAATAGTTTCATCGGGAATAAACGATACCTTGGTTCCTTTTCTTCGGGTGGTATCGTCTAGCATTTCTTGATTGGTAAGATTACCTTGCTCAAACTCTGCAGAAGCCGACTTACCATCTCTATTAGATTCTACTCTAAAATAGTTAGATAACGCATTTACAGCTTTTGTACCAACACCATTAAGTCCTACTGATTTTTTAAAAGCCTTAGAATCGTACTTACCACCTGTATTCATTTTAGAAACCACGTCTACAACTTTACCAAGTGGAATGCCGCGACCGTAATCTCTCACTATAACTTTAGCACCCTGAATAGATATTTCGATGGTTTTTCCTGCACCCATTACAAACTCATCAATGGAGTTATCTAACACTTCTTTTAGAAGGATATAAATACCATCGTCTGGAGAAGAGCCATCACCCAATTTCCCGATATACATTCCTGGACGCATGCGGATATGCTCTTTCCAGTCTAACGAACGTATATTATCTTCGGTATATTTGGTTTGTTCTGCCATAAATAAGGGTGAATTGTTGTGATAGCACGCTAATATAGCACATCATACCAAAATATGAAATAGCAGACATACAAAGTAATTAACAAAGCATACTATTAATTGTTGAGAACATTAATCTATAGCTTAGGCGATTTTTTTAAAGATATAAACGCAATACCAGATATAACTACCAAAGCCCCAATAAGTTGAATAAAAGTTAAACGTTCTTCTAAAAAAATAGTTGCTAAAATTATTGTAGAGATTGGCCCTACGCCAGCTATAATTGCATAGTTTGATGAGCTGATCATTTTTATGGAAGCTGACACCAAAAATGAAGGTATTACTGTTGCAAATACAGCTATTAAAAACCCTAAAACATATACTTCAAAAGAAAAATTAAACAAATTTACCTGGTTTGTAATACTATAATGCGCAAATACGCTTATACATGAGACTAACATGGCGTAAGCCGTAAACTGAACAACACCAAACTTTGGTATTAACCAACCGCTACCAACTAAATATGAGGCGTAGGTTAATGCGCTTAATAGTATTAAAACTCCTCCAATAATGGTGCCTTCTCCAGATACATTCACCTCATCCCAAAAGGCTATTACAATTCCTAGGTACGTTAAAGCTATAGCAATTAATTGAGGCGTAGTAATACGTTGTTTTAAAAATAATTTATTTAATATTAAAACTATGGTAGGGTATAAAAATAAAATGATACGTTCTAAACTTGCTTTGATATACACTAAACCAACAAAATCAAAATAGCTTGCTAAATAATAGCCTACAACTCCAAAAAATACTAACCAAAGCCAATCTTTAGTCGTCTTTTGGGTTTTACTTTTATTCCTATACAAATACGCGATTACTATATAGAAAGGAAAAGAGAACAACATACGTAGTAATAATATACTAATGGCATCAACATGATATTGATAAGCTATTTTTACCATAACTGCCTTTGAAGAAAACAATACAACGCCTAAAACACCAATTACTATACCTAACCAAAATTGCTTTTTTTTCATGATGTGAAAGTAACTATATGGAGGTTTTATGAAACACCCATGCAGCCATAATTACGATGTTCAACATCAGTATTTGAAGTAACATTTAAATCTTTTGCATCAAATTGATAGAAATATCAAAATTAATTTTGTGAAAAAGAAAGCTATGAAAATTGCAGTTACAGCACTACTATCACTACTATTTGTTAATACAATTTATACGCAAAACTCAACAACACCCTACGAATGGAAATGGAAAAGAGATGGTATTTGGACAGGAACAGCACTTGCTGGAAACGCCCTTGGTTTAAGTTTAATAGTGAATAAAAAAGGATTAACAGAAAGTGAGTTACAAACGGTTGTAGCTGAAAGTGGATCCATTAATTTTTTAGATAGATGGGCTGTTGGAAATTCATCGCAATGGGCTAGCGATTTAAGTGATATTCCTTTTTATGCCTCATTTGCAGCACCGTTTATTTTATTTTTCGATGATGAAGTTAATGACCATGGCGGACAAGTTTTTGGTATTTTTTTGGAAAGTATGGCTACAACGGGTGCCATTTACTCCATAACCGCTGGTTTAGTAAACAAAAGTAGACCATATGTTTATGATGAAAATTTAAACTTAAACAGAAGATTAAATGCAAGCGGACAACGCTCGTTTTTTTCTGGACATACAGCCGTTACAGCCACCGCTACTTTTTTTGTAGCAAAGGTGTATCAAGATTTTAATCCTGGATCACCAGGTATACCCTACGTTTGGGCAGGAGCTATAGTATTACCTGCTACTGTTGGTGCGTTACGAATTGAAGCAGGACAACATTTTTTAACAGATGTTTTATTAGGGTATGCAATTGGTGCCGGTATTGGTTATTTTGTACCAGAATTGCATAAGAAAAAAAATCAATCGTTACGTTTATCTCCTGTAAGTGGTATGGATTTTAAAGGAGATAATTATCAAGGTATTTCACTAAGTTATCGCTTTTAGGCTTCTTGTAAATGCTTTTCTGCTTCCGCCTTAATATAACTATTCCGTTTTTGTATTAAATTTTTCATATAGCGCTTTAAAAACGTGGTGTTTGCTATTTTTCCTAACAAACCACATGGCGCTTCAAAATAAAACTTGACTGTCATTAAAGTCCCACCTTTATATCTTTTAAATATATGCTCGTGTCTAAAGGACTTAAAAGCTCCGAAAACCATTTCATCAACAAAGTAATTAGGACTTTCAAATTCTGTTATTTTAGAAGTTAAATGTTGTACAAATCCAAAATGTTTTGCTTCCCAACTCACCCATTCACCAAGTCCTATTAAGCCTGTAGTTTTACCTGCTATAGGTAACTCATCAGTATGCTTTAAAGATTCCTGATGAATATCGATATTTCTAGCAAGATCAAAACAGGTTTTGATATCGCTCGCTATGTAAGTTTTAATTTCTATTAAAGGCATGTTTAGTTATTTGCATTTAACTATTGTCGATATATAATTAAAATCTTACAATATTAATTAATATTATACATTAAATAAAAAGTGCATCACATCACCATCTTTAACAATATAATTTTTACCTTCTACTCGCATTTTCCCAGCTTCTTTAACTTTAGCCTCACTACCAAAGCTTACATAATCATCATAAGCTATAACTTCGGCACGAATAAATCCTTTTTCAAAATCTGTATGAATTACACCTGCTGCTTGTGGTGCGCTAGCACCTATATCAACCGTCCAAGCACGCACTTCTTTTACACCTGCCGTAAAATATGTTTGCTGATTTAGCAACTTATACGCACCTCTAATTAACTTAGCCGATCCTGGTTCTTCTAAACCTATATCTTGTAAAAACATTTGGCGTTCTTCGTAATCATCCAATTCGTTGATATCTGCTTCTGTACCTACTGCTAACACCAAAACTTCGGCGTGTTCGTTTTTTACAGCGTCCTTTACTTTATCTACATAGGCATTACCTGATACTGCTGCACCTTCATCTACATTACACACATACATCACTGGCTTATCGGTTATTAATTGTAAAGGTTTTACAAATTCTAGGTAATCTTCGTCACTAAATTCTAGTGCTCTAACTGAAGTTCCTGCTTCTAAGCCTTGTATTATTTTTAAAAGAATAGCTTCTTCTTTTTGCGCTTCTTTATTACCCGTTTTTGCGGCACGCTTTACTTTATCTAGCTTTTTTTCAGCAGTTTCTAAATCTTTTAACTGCAATTCCATATCTATGGTTTCTTTATCTCGAATAGGATCTACACTACCATCTACATGTACAATATTATCATTATCAAAACAACGCAATACATGCAAAATAGCATCAGTTTCTCTAATATTTCCTAAAAACTGATTCCCCAATCCTTCGCCTTTACTTGCACCTTTTACAAGACCTGCAATATCTACAATCTCTACTGTAGCGGGTATCACTTTTTCTGGATTTACCAAACTCTCTAATTTTTCTAGCCTTGGGTCTGGTACGTTTACAACCCCTACATTTGGTTCTATCGTACAAAATGGAAAGTTTGCACTTTGCGCTTTTGCATTTGATAAACAATTAAATAATGTTGATTTTCCAACATTTGGTAATCCTACGATACCTGCTTTCATCGATTTAGTATTTTTTAGTATTCCCAGTCGGGAATCTTTTAATCATTTTATACCAAAACCCTTATCTTTTGAATGATAGTGGATTTTGCGAGTGCAAATGTAGCAAAAATGAAGTTTTAATTTACTTTTTGGTGTAGTGTTGTTTTCAAACAAAACCTATTGACTTTTAATAAAAAGATTTTTTTAGCAAATTGGTATGCGTTAGCATACATCTTCTACAACCAAAGTAATCTAAGCAAAGTACTTCGTACAAACCCGTGTATTGATTTTTTTAAAAATTAATATATTATGCAGTATAAAATCTTAAAATATATTATAATTTATTTCCAAAAAATTGTAGTGAACTGTTCTACACTATCGCTAAGCACCAAAAATTCTACTTTGCTAATAAGCAAGGTGGCGCTTAATTTAAACAACTAAAATTTTAAGATTGTTTTAGCAAAAACAGATAATTAAACGTTAAATGCATTTTGTAAACTCTTTTTGAGCGGTAACATTATTTACATTGCATCGTTTTATAGTTAACAACATCAATCATCAACTTATGAAATTAAAAATTACACTACTCCTTTTGTTAGTAAGTTTCTCGGTTTTATCACAAAGTATTACCGCAAAACTTATTGACGCATCAACCAAAGCACCAATTGCTTATGCCAACATTAAAACTGGTGCATATTCTGGAACCATATCTAATAACGAGGGGTATTTTACTGTTTTGGCTACTAGCGACACCAACAATATTACCATATCTTGTATGGGTTATGCTTCAAAAACACTAAGTATTAAAAAAATTGTTTCTATGGGGTTACTTATCGCTCTAGAACCTGCTTCAAACCAACTAAACGAGGTATTTATTAGCAACAAAAGGCCTAATACTGATACGATAATAGCAAGGGTAAACGCAAATATTTCTAAAAATTACAAATTCGATTTAAATGCATATAATGTATTTTATCGTGCTACAGATTACGTGAACTTTAAAAGTTTAGAATTTGAAATAGACAAGGCTTCCCATGTTAAAAAACAACAACTTGAAGGTGTAAATAAAAGTTTGACTGCTTTAGCAAACCAAGTTAAAAGCAGCAATATGGTACAGTTTACCGATTTTAAAGGACATGTATTTACATTAAACAAGGACAGTATTAAACTAAAAGTTGAAAAAGCTACCGAATTATTAGATTCTAAAAAAGATTTTTCTGTGGAGAATATTCAGAAAAAAATGCAAGATATTATCCTTAAGTATTTAGATACAACCAAAACGTATAAGCTAAAAACTGGTTTGTTTAAAATTGAAGATTCTTTAGCCCTAAATGATGATGATTTTAAAGAGGATGACACAAATGAATACAATACATCTTATTTAAATAATGACACTAAGTCTATTTTAAACCAAGCGTTATTTTATGAAGATACGTTTTTAAATACTATTTTAAATAGCGACTTATACACCTATAGTTTTAAAGATGTTGGCTATAATAATGGCGAACTTACTTATAGTATTGGGTTTACACCTCGCAAAGGAAAAGCCAAATATACGGGTACACTTTTTATTTCTGAAGACACGTATGCCGTCTCTAGAATTGACTACAATTATTATGAAGACAGGCACGGACAAAAACTAAATTTACGTTTAATTTTGGGTATAAAATATATTGAAAACAAAAATGAAGGCACTATTATTTTCGCAAAGGATAGTAGTAACGTTTACCAACCAAAGTATATTAAGCGTACTACTGGAAGTTATTTTTACGTAAGCAGGCCATTAAAGTTTATTGAAAATAGTAGCAACCGTTACAAGGTAAGTTTTGATTTTAAGATTGAAGGACAAAATAGCAATACCCAAGAACTTTTAGTTACTAGCCATAAAACATTATCGTTCCTAGATTTCCAAGCAGAACGGCAAACCGAGAAAACACCTATGATTAAATTAGGCAAGTATGAAAAAACAATTTGGGACAACGAGGGCATTATAGCGCCTAGTTTAGAAATGAAAGCGTTTGATGGCGACGACTAATTTATGCAAATTGTGAGTTTATTCTAAAGTAGCAACGTAACTATTTTAAAGGTTTTATTTAAACAAAAAATCCCAAGCATAAGCTCGGGATTTCTAATATATATAAACTTAAAGCGTTTATTATCCTTCTGGGTGCATAAAGCGTTGTTTAGCTAAAAGCTCTTCTTCAGTTTCTACTACATCCTCATCTGGCACACAACAATCTACAGGGCATACTGCCGCACATTGTGGCTCATCATGAAAGCCTTTACATTCTGTACACTTATCAGGTACAATGTAATAAAGCTCATCACTAACAGGTTCTTGCGCTTCATCGGCGTCAACCTCAGTACCATTGGTAAGTACTACTTTACCTTCTAAACTTGTACCATCTTTATAGCGCCAATCATCGGCACCTTCGTATATTGCTGTATTTGGGCACTCAGGTTCACAAGCACCGCAGTTAATACATTCGTCTGTTATTATAATTGCCATAGCGTTTTTTCTTTCTAACTTTGCAGTTGCAAAAATAGAGCCAAAACCATTCATAACCAAATTAAGGATGCAATTACCAGAAAGAATTAACGCTTTTGTAAAATTAGGAGATTTTATACGTCAATTTTCTAAGGAAGATATCCAAAAAGACGATAAAGTTGAACATAACGACTTATTTTTTGAAGGTTTTAAACACCAATTAAAATTAGCCGAGGAACACAATGGTTGGTTTACCAAAGAAAATATTGTATTTGCCTTAGATTCTTGGGCTTCGGCACTTACGTTAAACACCATTTCAAAATGGATTGCACCTTATAACATAAGCACTATAAATCCAAAACGTGTGGCTGTTATTATGGCTGGAAATATTCCGCTAGTAGGGTTTCATGATTTTTTATCGGTGCTTATTTCTGGACACCGTATTTTGGTCAAGCAATCATCAAACGATAAACAGTTACTTCCATTTTTATCAAAATATTTAGAATACGTAGAACCGCAATTTAAAGGCTACATTACTATAACCAACGATAAAGTTGAAGATTTTGATGCCGTTATCGCCACAGGAAGCAATAATACGGCACGTTATTTTGAATATTATTTTAAAAATAAACCTTCAATTATTAGAAATAACAGAAATTCGGTAGCTGTTTTAACAGGAAAAGAATCTACCGAAGATCTAAAAAATCTATCTGAAGATATATTTAGATATTATGGTTTAGGTTGTAGAAATGTATCTAAACTATTTGTACCAAAACACTACGATTTTAATGCGTTTTTTGAAGCAATTTACCATTGGCATCCTATTATGGATAAGGCAAAATATGCTAATAATTATGATTACAATAAAGCAGTATATTTAATGAGTGAGTTTGATATGTTAGAAAATGGTTTCTTTATGATAAAAGAAGACAAAAGCTACAGCTCGCCTATTGCCACTGCATTTTACGAGTACTATGATAGCCTTGAGGCGTTGAAAACCAAATTAAAGGCAGAAGCACAACAAATTCAATGTATCGTTTCAAAACGATTTATAGAAAATGAAATTAACTTTGGGCAAACCCAAAAGCCTCAACTTTGGGATTATGCGGATAGTGTAGATTCTGTTAAATTTTTATTATCGATTTGACGAAAAAATTATTGAATTTTTAATGAAAAATACTTAATTAATTACCAACTTTGCATCTTTAAATTTCATACCATCCGCAATCTTTCCAATAAGGGAAATTTAAGATTGGAAGTTAAAATAAATATTAATCACAAATCAACCCATTACACTCTCTTTTAGGAAAGAGTTAGGGAAAGGAAAATGAAAAAACACAACTTTAGCGCAGGACCAAGTATTTTACCCCCAGAAGTATTATTGAAAGCCTCTCAAGCAGTAGTAGATTTAGACGATAGCGGGTTATCTTTATTAGAAATATCACACAGAAGTAAAGCCTTTGTTGATATTATGGAAAATGCCAGAGCACTTGCTTTAGAGCTCTTAGGTCTTGAAGGTAAAGGGTATAAAGCTTTGTTTTTACAAGGTGGCGCAAGCACACAGTTTTTAATGGTAGCGCTTAACTTATTAGAAAAAAGAGCAGGCTATTTAAATACTGGATCTTGGTCTGCAAAGGCAATAAAAGAAGCTAAAATATATGATGATGTTTACGAAGTAGCTTCATCACAAAGCGCTAACTACAATTATATACCAAAGGGCTATGAAATTCCTGAGGATTATGATTATTTTCACTGTACATCAAATAACACCATTTATGGTACGCAAATAAAGGCGTTTCCTAATGCTCCAGTACCAATGGTTTGTGACATGAGTAGCGATATATTTTCTAGAGTCATAGACTTTTCTAAATTCGATATTATTTATGCAGGTGCCCAAAAAAATATGGGACCAGCAGGCACCACGCTTGTGGTAGTTAAAGAAGAAATTTTAGGAAAAGTATCTCGAAAAATACCTTCTATGATGGATTACAAAGTGCATATAGACAAAGGTAGTATGTTTAATACGCCTCCTGTTTTTGCAGTGTATACATCTATGTTAACTTTAGAGTGGTTAAAATCTCAAGGCGGTGTTGCTGCTATTGAAAAGGAAAATGAAAAGAAAGCACGTTTAATGTATTCTGAAATAGATTTAAACCCTTTATTTAAAGGATTTGCAGCTAAAGAAGACCGTTCTATGATGAATGCCACATTTACTTTAGAAAACGAAAATCTTAAGGAAACATTTGAAACAATGCTAAAAGAAGCTGGCATAAGTGCTGTAAATGGGCACAGAAGTGTTGGTGGTTACAGAGCTTCTATGTACAATGCCTTATCAATTGATAGTGTAAAGGCATTAGTAGAAGTAATGAGCGAATTAGAGAGTAAAGCATAGTACAGTAGCAGTTTTAGTCCTTACCAAAACGCAACGTATTAATTAAACAAAAATAGATTCTCGCCATTGCGGGAATGACAAAATAAATAAAATGAAAGTATTAGCAAACGATGGTATCTCTCAAAGCGGTATCGATGCACTAGAAAAAGCTGGTTACAATGTAAATACTACAACTGTAGCTCAAGAACAACTAATTAACTATATCAATGAAAATGATATTACTGTATTATTAGTTAGAAGTGCTACTACAGTGCGTAAAGATTTAATTGATGCGTGTCCAGGACTTAAAATTATAGGCCGCGGCGGTGTTGGCATGGATAATATTGATGTAGAGTACGCTAGAGAAAAAGGGTTACACGTTATTAATACACCAGCTGCATCATCACACTCTGTAGCTGAGTTAGTATTTGGACATTTATATGGTTTAGCACGTTTTATACATAACGCAAACAGAGAAATGCCTTTAGAGGGCGATAGCAATTTTAAAGGCTTAAAAAAGGCCTATGCAAAGGGTACAGAATTAAAGGGTAAAACTTTAGGTGTTTTAGGCTTTGGTCGTATAGGGCAAGCTACAGCAAAAGTTGCTCTTGGTGCGGGTATGAAAGTTATTGCGTTTGATCCATTCTTAGAAAAAGCAAATTTAGAGCTTGAGTTTTTTGACGGACAAACAGTAAATTTTGATATTAAAACCATATCTAAAGAAGAGGTTTTAAAACAATCTGATTTTATCACATTACACGTGCCTGCACAAAAGGACTATGTTATTGATGAAGCAGAATTTAACATCATGAAAGATGGCGTAATTTTAGCGAATGCTGCTCGTGGTGGCGTGGTAAATGAAGTAGCCTTAGTAAAAGCTATTGAAAGCGGAAAAGTTTCTAGAGCTGCACTTGATGTTTTTGAAAAAGAGCCAAAACCAGAAATTCAGTTATTAATGAATTCTGCCTTGTCTTTAACACCACACACTGGTGCTGCAACAAATGAAGCACAAGATAGAATTGGCACAGAATTAGCAACACAAATTATTGGCATACTAGGATAGTAACCTGAAATTGTGACTAACAAATAATATTTGAGTCCTAACTGTAAAGGTTAGGACTTTTTTTGTACATTAAGCATCCTAATTTTTAGGAAAAATAATTAATTAAAAAACATATTATCATGTCTGGAATTTTAGATTTATTAAACAGCGACCTTGGAAAAACAATTATTAGTGGTGTTTCGGGATCTGCTGGAACTGATCAAAACAAAACAAGTAGCGTACTTACAATGGCCTTACCTGTGTTAATGAAAGCAATGCAACGTAATGCCGCTACACCTCAAGGTGCTGAAGGTTTAATGAGTGCACTTAGTAATAAACATGACGGTAGTATCTTAGACAACCTTGGTGGTTTATTTGGCGGTGGTGTAGATGACAATGTTAAGAACGATGGCGATAAAATTTTAGGTCATGTATTGGGTCAAAAAAGACAAGGTGTAGAGCAAGTTCTTGGTCAAAAAGCTGGTCTTGATGCTGGTTCTGTTGGAAATATTTTAAAAGTTGCTGCTCCTATTTTAATGGGCGTACTAGGTAAACAAACCAGACAAAATAACGTAAGTTCTGCTAATGGTATTGGAGATATGCTTGGAGGTTTACTTGGTGGAAACTCTGCTAAACAAGAACAAAGTTTTTTAGAATCTATACTTGATGCCGATGGCGATGGTAGCATTGTTGATGATGTTGCAGGCATGGTTTTAGGTGGTAGCAAAAGTAAAGGTGGTCTTGGTGGCTTACTTGGAGGCCTTTTTGGTGGCAAATAAGATATCACAATTCATATTATCACAAAAGAGCTAACTTATAGTTAGCTCTTTTTTTGTTTATCATCTCACATGATGATTTTTGGGAATAGCTTTTGTTTAATTGCAATACAAACTACAACACTATGTAAACCACATTAAAAATAGTATTTTTAATATTAGTATTTAGTGTAATGTCTTTATCTGCACCTTCAAATCAACTAGAAAACAAACTAAGGCCTTTAGAAGTTTGACGCGTCCATGAATATTATTATAAAGACACATCAAGTTAGTAAAAATGACGTTTCATATCATTTTGTAAAAGATGGTGCAGTTCACATTAAATATAGGAATACTAAAAGCACTTGTGGAAATATAAGCACTAAAAAAAATACAAATACATCAAAATCAACTTGGAGAGTTTCAAGAAATGCTGTGCTAACCATCACATCAATTAATTATCAAAATCAAAAAACCATAGACACATATGTAATAAAAAAACTAACGCATCATTTTTAAAATTAAAAAAAGTAAAATATTATGATTAAAAAACGTAGCTTACTCATTGAAACAGAGGGTTAACTCATTATTACCTTTAACATATTTAGTTTCAGCATATCTTTGAGATATAAATAAAAAAACAATGAAAAATATAATTTACGCTTTACTTATTGGCTGTTTTATCATAGCCTGTAATACCTCAAAATCGGTTAAAAGCAAAACCTCAAAAACCGAAAAAGCCATAAATAGTGTAGACAACGACACTGTAAAAATTACCAGCGATAAAACCGAATATGAGATTATAATTATTGAACCTGGATTTAATTTTTGGGTAAATGCCACAGCACGCCCTCGAAACTTCTACTCTCAAAAGTTTTTAGAAAATAGAAATTACTTATACGTTTTAGAATGGAATCAGCGGGTTTTACAACCTCAGCAATTCGATCCTAGTTTGTACGAACTACAGATAAACTATCAAAACGGTATAGATTATGGTTACGAAGTCAATTACTTGTTGTACAATTATTTTATCTATTTTCAGCTTACTTATAACCAAAGATTAGGGCCTTGGTTACCCAGAATTTAAAATAGTTTTCTTTATTTTTGCAAGCAAATTGCAAATGTGAAGAAGTTTAAGGAGCGTTGGGAAATCAACAAGAATTGGCAACTTATTTTCCCTTTATTGGGAATATTAGGTTTGGGTTATTCTTCGTACCGTTTATGCTCATTATTTTTAAAAGACCAACATGTTGTATTTCAAATAACATTAACGGCTGTTTTCTTTTTCATCTTACTAAAATTGGTGCTTTTTATTTTCAAAAAGCTTAAAACAAAATGGAATGTTACCTACAGATGGGAACTTATTAGTATTTTCTTGGTATTTGCGCTTACAGGATCTTCATCTGTAATTATTGGTAAACCTATTATAAAGTTAATGGGGATTACTAAAGATAATTTACCTAGTTTTGCATATTGGTTTTTATACATTTTTATTGGCTTTATTTTTTATCAAATTTTGCTAGTAGTAAATGGTTGGATATTTGGCCAGTTTAAATTCTTTTGGCAATTCGAAAAGAAAATGCTGCGAAGGTTAGGCCTAAAACGTTTTGTAGATTAGTGCACAACATTAAACAACATATTATCTTTAGGATATTCACACTGCTAGTGTTGGCATCTCTTTTTACGCCATCTGTCCTTAAATTTGCTCATATTTTTGAGCATCATAATCATGTGGTTTGTAATGGAGATACTGATACGCACATTCACCAGGTAGATTTAGAATGCGAGTTTTTTAAATTTAAACTTAATAATTATTTTTTATCTCCCTTAATAAAAGATACTTGGTTACAAATACCATATTTTAAGCAAGCATACTTTTTAACATACAAATTTCTTAATACTCATAAGCCCTTATCTTTCTCTTTACGAGGGCCACCTGTTTTAGTTTAAAACGCATAGTTATAAACTAAAATAAAATATAATGAAACATCCCTTATTGGTGGTGCTGCTTTGTTTATACAACTTGGCACACTCTCAAAACTGTACACATACTTTTATTGGTGAGGTTGTAGATTTTCATGATGGTACTCCAATGTCTGGAGCAACTATTTATGTAGAAACGCTAAACGCATATACCACTGCTGGTATTAATGGTAAATTTACTATTAAGAACCTTTGTAATGGTGTGCTAACACTCACTATTTCTCATATAGGCTGCGAAACGCAACAGATACAAATTAATGTAGATGGCGATACGTACTATAAGATAAATATGGAGCATCATTTAGAAGAGTTAGACGAAGTAAAAATTAAAAATAATAGTAGTAAAACCACTAAAACAGCTCAAGAAACTGTTATTGAAAGTGAAGTTTTAAAACGTTACAGCAGTCTAAGCTTAGGCGATGCTTTAAAAGAAGTTTCGGGTGTATCATCAATAAATACGGGAAATACCATAGTTAAGCCTATGATTAATGGTCTACATAGTAGTAGAATATTAATTCTTAATAATAATGTACGTTTACAAGATCAAGAATGGGGTATTGAACACGCTCCAAATATTGATATTAACAGTGCAGATAAAATTTCTGTTATAAAAGGCTCTGGCGCACTAGCCTTTGGTGGAGATGCGGTAGGCGGTGTGGTAATACTAAACCCAAGTAAAATTATTCGTAAAGATACAGTCTACGGGAAAACGGTTTTTGGTGGGCAAACTAATGGTAGAGGTTATAATATTTCTTCAACCTTAAATAAAAATTATAAATCTGGTTGGTTTGCTCAAGTTCAAGGATCTTATAAAAAGAATGGAGATTTTAGAGCACCAAATTACAACCTTACTAATACGGGACTAGATTCTAAAGGTTTTGCAGCACGATTTGGCAAAAATAAATTTCAATCTGGATTTGAGGTGTTTTACAGCTTTATTGCTAATGAAATTGGCATTTTAGCCGCCTCGCATATTGGTAGTGTTTTTGACCTTGAGCGCGCTATAAATACTAGACAACCTATTATTACCAAAAGTTTTAGTTATAACATTAATGCGCCTAAGCAAGAGGTTACGCACCACTTAGCAAAAGCAAGCTACTATAAACGTTTTCAAAATTTTGGAAAAATTACCTTACAGTATGATTATCAAAATAACAAACGCTTAGAGTTTGATATTAGAATTGGAGATAGAAGGGCTATTCCTGCTGTAGATTTAACATTACAAACACATAGTATTTTTGCTGATGTTAATTTGGATGCTAATTTGGATAGAAAATTTAATTTTGGAATTATAGGGCGTTTTCAAGACAACTTTGCAAATCCAGATACTGGTGTAAGACGTTTAATTCCAGATTATAATAAATATGATTTTGGAGCATACGCAACAACAGAGTGGCGTATGAACAGCAACTTAATACTTGATGCTGGCCTGCGTTATGATTTTAATAGAATTGATGCTAAGAAGTTTTATCGTAAATCGCGATGGGAAGAACGCGGTTACGATGCTGACTTTTCAGATATAATTATTGATGAAACGCCAACACAATTCTTAACAAATCCTGTTTTTAATTATCATAACATTTCAGCATCGGTTGGTGCAAAAGTTAACTTGAATGATAACAGTTATCTTATTGGTAATTATGCCCTTGCTAGTAGGCCTCCAAATGCCTCTGAGCTTTTTAGTGATGGCCTGCACCACTCTGCCGCTAGATTCGAACTAGGTGATATTAGATTTGATAAAGAAATTTCAAATAGAGTTTCTGCATCCTATAATCTCAATGCATCAAAATTCAATCTCGTTGCTGAACTTTTTTATAATACAATTAAAGATTTTATCTATTTAAGACCTTTAGATTTTATAACTACGGTAAGAGGGCCTTTTCCAATATGGGAATACCAGCAAACAAATGCAAATTTGTTTGGTATTGATATAAACAGTACTTATAAGTTATCCAAACATTGGCAATGGCGAAATAGAACTGCTTTTATAAAAGGTTACGATTTAAAAGACGATATCCCGTTAATTGATATACCAGCGTTTAATACGTTTAATCAAATTACCTATAATAATACATCTTGGTATAATTTTTCGGCAAGTTTAAAATCTGAATGGGTATTCGAACAAAACGAATTTCCAGATTTTAATTTTGAGGTAACTAATCAACTCAATGATAGTAGGTCTATTGTTGATATTAGCACACCGCCTCCTGCATACCATCTATTACATTTTTATAGCGAAGCTACGTTTACTTTCAATAAAAAAACAAGTTTAAATGTAGCCTTAGGAGTTAATAATCTTTTAAATACATCGTATCGTAATTATTTAAATCAACTGCGCTTTTTTTCAGACGATTTAGGGCGCAACATCACATTACAACTACAATTTAATTATTAAAACACAAACACATTAAAACACAAAACAATGAACATTAATTATTTAAACTCAAACATTATGAAAACCTCAAAATTATTTATTGCTACACTTTTTTGCTTAACACTTATCACATCGTGTTCTGATGATGATGATAATCCAATACCTGTTCTTGAAGAAGAATTAATTACAAACGTTTCATTAACATTTGTTAATGATGCCGATGCTAATGACGTTGTTGTTTTAGCAAACGTTGCACCAGATGGACAAGAAGGCGCTTCTAACAACATAATTAATGGTAGTTTTACCAGCGGTGCTACGTATTCGTTAACGCTTTCTTTACTTAATGCTGAAGATGCAGATGATGTTGAAGACGTTTTAAATGATGATATCATTCCAGAAGCAGACGAGCACTTTTTTGTATATGCAGTTAATGGAATTAATTTAACTGTTACAAGAGATAGTGATGATATTGAAGGCCCTAACGGAAGTAATTTAGGGGTTAACACCACTTGGGTAGCGGGAGCAGCTAGTACTGGAAATGTACAAATTAGATTGGTTCACGAGCCAGAAAGTGTAGACGACTCAGATGAGTTTGGTTCTTCAACAGGAGGTTCTGAGGATGTTAACATCACATTTCAAGGTGTAGAAATCCAATAGGACATACCTAAAATAGCTTTATTTTAGGCATGAACACATTTAAAAAATCCCTTTCAAAACATTTTTTGAAAGGGATTTTTTTATACTTCTATCACAGTGTCCTTGCTTTTCAACGCATACGTATACAACCACATTAAAGTAAACGTTGGTATTACATCTAGCCCAGGCATTGCTTCTTCTATAAAAGCAACTGCTGCAGCAATTTTTCCAGTTCTACCTTTGTAAAGTTTCGTCATTAAATATGCTGAGGCTGGTGCCCAAATAATATCTATAAATTCTCCAATACCAGGAATAATAAAAGATACATATCCCACGGCATCAAAAAGGATACTTAATGCTAATTTTTTGTATTTATTCATTCAATAATTATTTTAACAAATTGAAAGCAAGAAACATACCAAAATTACTTTCCAATCAATTTTAAGAATTCGTTACGTGTTTCAATTTTTTCAAACTGCCCTCTAAATCCTGATGTAGTTGTTACAGAATTCTGTTTTTGCACACCGCGCATCATCATACACATATGCGAAGCTTCAATAACCACAGCAACACCTTGTGGTTTTAATGTATCATTTATACAATCTAAAACTTGTTCGGTTAAGCGTTCTTGCACTTGTAAACGTCTTGCAAAAACGTCTACAATTCTAGGTAATTTACTTAAACCAACTATATATCCGTTAGGAATATAAGCAATATGTACTTTTCCAAAAAACGGTAAAATATGATGTTCGCAAAGCGAATACAACTCAATGTCTTTAACAATTACCATTTCATTATAAGACTCTTTAAACATGGCACCTGTTAAAATTTCAACCGGATCTTGATCGTAACCTTGGGTTAAAAACTGCATTGCTTTAGCTGCACGCTCAGGTGTTTTTAATAGCCCATCACGGTTTGTGTCTTCACCTAAATCTTCAATTATTTTTTGGTAACGTTTTTTAATATCATTTGTAACTTCAGCATTGTACTCTTCTAAATTCTTATATGGCATAGTATGTAATATTCTAAAACTATAAAGTTAATTAAAAAAGGTTTGAACTTTGATGTTAAAAATTCATTTTTAGTTTTAACTTTTTATTAATAAGCTAAAGCTTTTGATACCTCTAATTTTGCAATAATTACAACTACTATAATTCTTTTAAAAGTTTATCGAGAATGAAACATCTTTATTTATTTATATTCTCGTTTTGTATTGTAAGCGTTAATGCGCAAGTAAAAAAATCGTACCATATTACAAAAACTAAAAAAGCACCAATAATTAATGGTATATTAAACGATAGTGTGTGGCAAAATACTGATGTTGCCACCAACTTTATACAGTTTAGACCAGACGTAGGTAACACATTACCTGATGATGAAAAAACAGAGGTTAGAATGACTTACGACGATAAAGCCATTTATATAGCAGCATATTTGTTTGACCCTCCAAACCTTATAATGAGCCAATTAAGTAGTAGAGATAACTTTGGACAAGCAGATTATTTTGAAGTAATACTAAACCCAAATAATGATGGTATAAACGATACTAAATTTTACGTTTTTAGTTCTGGGCACCAAGCAGATGCACAAGCAACATCTGGCGAAACAGATTTAAGTTGGAATGCAGTTTGGGAAAGCGCTGTTAAAATTAAGCATAACGGATGGATTGTAGAGCTAAAAATACCTTACCGTACGCTACGGTTTTCAAATAAAAATATTGAAACTTGGGGTTTACAGTTTATACGTAGGTTTAGAAGGTCGCGTGCCAGATATTCTTGGAATCCTATAGATGTTTCTGTCGGAAATTCGAGTTTATATCACGGCGAACTCAAAGGATTAAAGGGTATAACACCACCCACTAGACTTATATTTTATCCGTTTACCACAGCATTATTAAATACTATTGATAATAATACAGACACAAATTTTACATTGGGTCTAGATGTAAAGTATGGCATTACTGAGAATTTTACTTTAGATGCTACGCTTATACCCGATTTTAGTCAAGCTGGTTTTGATAATTTAGAACTTAACCTTGGTCCTTTTGAATTGGCGTTTTCAGAGCAACGCCAGTTTTTTACAGAAGGTCTAGATTTATTTACCAAAGGTAATCTGTTTTTTTCTAGACGTATTGGTAGTGCGCCTACTGGAAATGCAACTACCGCCGCTAATGAAGTTATATCAAATAACCCCAACACAGTAAAAGTATTAAATGCTGTAAAAGTTTCAGGACGCACCAAAAATGGTTTGGGTGTAGGGGTGTTTAATGCATTTACTGAAAAAACCTTTGCTAGCATAACAGATACAATTACTGGAGATAACAGAACAGAGGTTGTTGAACCATTTTCAAACTATAATATTGTTGTTGTAGATAAACAATTTAACCAAAACTCTTCAGTAAGTTTTATTAATACTAATACAACAAGGCAAGGAAGTTTTAGGAATGCAAATGTTACCGGACTACTTGCGGATATTACAAACAAACGCAATACATACAATGTTGAAGGGCAAGTAAAAATGAGCCACCTTAACAATGCCAACGGTACTACAACAACAGGCTATAGCACCACCGCTAGTATAGAGAAAACTCACGGCAATTATAGATATGGTATTGCGCATAATTATGCAGATGATAAATACGATATTAACGATTTAGGGTTGCTTTTTAGAAACAATTTTAACACCATTAACGTAGATTTCTCATACAGAACGTTTACTCCTAGAAAGCAGTTAAATAATTACCGTATTAATTCTTGGCTAAACTATCGCCGGTTAGTAAATCCAAATGTATATACAGGAGGAAACACAGGTGTAAGTTATAATGCGCAAACAAAAAGTCTTCATAATTTTGGAGGGTCGTTAAATTTTAATTTTGGAAAGCAGTTTGACTATTTTGAAGCTAGAGATAATAATCGCTTTTTTATATTTGAAAACAGATTAGATGGCGACATATTTATCTCATCCAACTATAACAATACATTTGCAATTGACGCCAATATTAGAGGTACTCGATTTTTTGAAAAAGGCAGAACATCAAGAAACTTAGGATTTAGAATTGCACCAAGAGTACGATTTTCTGATAAATTCTTAGTAACCTACAACTTTGACCATGAAAAGCGAAAAGACGACAGAGGTTTTGCTACTAGATTTAATGGTGAGAGTATTTTTGGAGAACGCGATAGAACAATAATCATAAATACAATTTCGAGTAATTATAATTTTGATCCATTTAACGAACTGCGTTTAACCTTTAGGCACTACTGGTCTAACGTAAACTACGATAACATACTCTACACTCTTTTAGACACTGGAAGATTAACTACAGAGCGCGGCATTACTGTTGAGGACGTAAACAATAACCCTAATATTAATTTTAGTACTTGGAATATAGACCTAAATTATTCCTGGCAATTTGCACCTGGCAGCTTTTTAACAGCATTGTACCGTAATCAACTTTTTAATTTTGATACCGCATCTACTATAGGATTTGTAGATACCTTAGATAATCTTTTTAATCAACCCATACAGCATACATTTTCGTTGAGACTTCAGTACTTTTTAGATTTCAATACATTAAAAAAAGAATAACACCAAATAAAACCATTTAATTGTGGGTTATGGCTTAAAGTAGTAAATTCACATTTCTTATTATTTATTTTGAATGATTAAAGCAGAAAACATACATAAATATTACGACGATTTACATGTATTAAAAGGCGTAAATGTTGAAGTGAAAAAAGGTGAAATTGTGTCCATTGTTGGTGCATCTGGCGCAGGTAAAACAACATTACTACAAATATTAGGCACATTAGATAGAGCTTCTAAAACCGAAGATTTTAATTTAAAAATTAATGGTATTGAAATAAAGGGCCTAAACGATAAGGCATTAGCTAAATTTAGAAACAAGCATATTGGCTTTATTTTTCAATTTCATCAATTGCTTCCTGAGTTTACAGCTTTAGAAAATGTTTGCCTTCCAGCTTTTATCAAAGGCACTACAAAAATTAATGCTGAAAAACGCGCTAAAGAGTTGTTAGATTTTTTAGGATTATCGCACCGTTACAATCACAAACCCAATGAGCTTTCAGGTGGTGAGCAACAGCGTGTTGCGGTAGCTAGGGCTTTGGTAAATAATCCAGACCTTATTTTTGCTGATGAACCTTCTGGTAATTTAGATAGTGAGTCTGCAGAACATCTTCATAATTTATTCTTTAAACTACGTGATGAATTTGGGCAAACGTTTGTAATTGTAACCCATAACGAAGAGTTAGCAAATATGGCAGACAGAAAATTAGTAATGGTTGATGGTAATATCAAGAATTGAGTTTTTTGTATTTTAAGCCTACACGTTGTATTAATCTAAACTATTAGAAGGATGTCGTTACACCCAATATAGTAGTTGTACGATTGTTGAAGTTAATTTTAATGTCTCTAACGCCACCTATTTCTAGGTCTATAATTCCAGATTTTATTTCTCTAGGTAATACATCAAAATGTAATGGGTCTTCAAAAAACGAGGAAACATTAACATTATTAGAACTTAAACCAAGTTGATCGCCTTCCAATAAAAACTCATCATCCCAAATATTTAAAGGTGTCCCAGAGCCAGCAATCCACGTTCTAAAAGCACTTTGAAAAAACCTTATATTTATACTGCTAGCAATTGTTACAGTTCCGTCTTCAATAGCAACCGAATATACTAATTCAGTATTGTCATTTTCTCCAATATTTTCAATTATTTGGGTTCCGTCAACTCTAAAATCATCATGAGAAAAATTATTAAAATCAGCAGTATGGGTACTCCCAACATCTCTATACCATCCAGTAGACTCAATAGTTACAACGCCTCTACGGGTAACACCATCCTCACAAACAGTTCCAGAACTAAAATCTACAGTAATTGTCTTTGGAAATGTTTCTAAATCAAAAGGTTCAATTGAAATTGCTGGATCATTTTTAGTAGTATTAGATTTTCCAGTTACTAAACCCTCAGCATCTAAAATCGCATCTATAGTGATATTACCAGTGTCTTGAAAAATTTGATTTACCAAGATATACTCATTTATAATTTCTATGAAAAATAATTGAGGATCAACCTCAGCAGGACCTGTATTTTGAATGGGCGAGTCGTTTCTTTGGCACGCTACAAGTAAAAAAACTAGTATTGGAGTGATAATTTTTCTCATTATTTTTTGGGTTTATTATACTATAACGTATTACTTCGTTTTCAGGTATAATTAAGATGTACTAATTTTATAATTTCAAAAATAGTATTTTATTAGGATTTTATTACTTTTTTATCCTCTTAGATAGGGATAAATAGAATTATTGCTTCTATCTAATAAAAGAACGATATAGCCCAACTAATCCTATTACAGGACCAACTGCTAAGATTAAGAACAAATACTTCACATCTATATAATCTTGTAGCAAATTTAATAATTGAATACTTAAAATAGTAATAGCAAACCCTATAGAATTTACTATAGTTAACGCGGTTCCTTTTGCAGTATTAGGCACATTTTTGGCTACCAATGTTGAAAACAATGGCGAATCTGCAATTACTACCATACCCCAAAACATCATAAAACCTAAAAATACTAACTTAGAGTCTGCCATAAACACAAATGGCGATACTAAGCAACACAAACACGAAAGTGTTAAAGCCGCTGTCGCCACTAATTTAGGTGTATATCTTTGAGATAAATACCCTGATAACACACAACTTAAAGCGCCACTAGCTATGATAATAAAACTAAATAGAGAAACATCAAATGTGACAGTATTGTGAAATGATATGTAGCCTTTTAGTACAAGAGGTAAAAATGCCCAAAAGGCATATAACTCCCACATGTGGCCAAAATACCCAAAAGCTGCAGTTCTAAATTTTTTAATTTTAAATATGTTGTAAAACAACGTAATATCAAACTTTTGAAGTTTTGTTTTATAAGGCCCTTCGGGAACAAAAAGCAATACTAATAGCCCGCCTGTAAAGGCAATACCCGATGTGATATACACCATGGTTTTCCACGAAATTATATGTGCAAACACTTTTAAAACATGCGGAAATGCGGTACCCAATACTAAAGCACCAACCAAAAACCCTAAGGATTTGCCAAGACCCTTTTCAAAATAATCCGAAGCAATTTTCATGCCTACAGGATAGATGCCTGCTAAGAAAAAGCCAGTACCAAATCGCATAAAAAACAAACGTTCCATCGTGTTGTCATCCAATACCATAAAAAGATGTAAAACACCAGCAATTATAGCACATGTAAAAAACACTTTGGATGGCGAAAACCGATCGGAAATGGTTAAAACCGCAAACAAAAACGTACCTGTAATAAAACCGAATTGCACTGCAGATGTTAAGTGTGCTAACGCAGAAGGTGCTAATTGAAAATTAGTAATTAAATCGCTTATAATAGCATTACCCGCAAACCACAATGCTGTACAACAAAACTGAGCAAAAACGATAACAGGTAAAATGTGACGCTTAATTGACATTGAAAAATAGTATGGTTTGCATATAAAAAGCTTCAGTCTCGATTTTATTACGCTAATTACATTTATTTTTGTGGAACTACGAAAATAAATATGAAAAAACTCCCAAAAGCTGAACTTAAAGCATTTTTAGATGCAAAAGTGATACAATACAATAACCCTAAATTTATTGAAAGCGATCCTATTCAAATTCCACATTTATTTTCTAGAAAAGAGGATATTGAGATTTCTGGTTTTTTAACAGCAACTATAGCTTGGGGCAATCGTAAAAGTATTATAAATAATGCCCATAAACTGATGGCCTTATTAGACCATGCGCCATACGATTTTGTAATGCAGCACCAAGCTACAGATTTAGAAAAGCTACAACCATTTGTACATAGAACGTTTAATGGTAATGATTGCGTACAGTTTATTAAATCTTTACAATATATCTACAAACAACATAACGGGTTAGAAGCGCTATTTTCGAAGCATGTAGAAGCAAATTCTACACAACACGCAATTTCACAATTTAAAGCTACTTTTTTTGAAATTGAACATTTACAACGTACGCAAAAACACGTAAGTGATCCTTTAAAAAATTCGGCTGCAAAACGTATTAATATGTATTTACGTTGGATGGTACGTAATGATAATACTGGTGTAGATTTTGGAATTTGGAAACAGCTTGCTCCTAGCCAATTATCTTGTCCGTTAGACGTACATTCTGGTAACGTTGCTAGAAAACTAGGACTATTAAAACGCAAACAGAATGATGGTAAAGCTTTAGTTGAATTAGATACTAACTTAAGAAAACTGGATGCAAACGATCCTGTAAAGTACGATTTTGCACTTTTTGGTCTGGGTGTTTTTGAAGGGTTTTAATTTTAGATTTCATTATCTTTAACAAAAACAAATGCGCATCATGAAAAACTATGTATACATACTGGTATTCAGTTTTACTGTTTTAGGCTTTTCGCAAAAAAGAATAATTCCGGTAGATACCATGGTAGTTACAAACCATACTACCACTATAAAAGGCCAACAAGTAGCTTATAAAACTACAACTGGAGTGCAACCCGTTTGGAATACAAAAGGCGAACCTACTGCTACGCTATTTTATACATATTACGAACGTAAAAATGTAAAAAACAAGGCAGAAAGACCTTTGGTAATTTCCTTTAACGGTGGTCCAGGATCTGCTTCTGTTTGGATGCATATTGCTTATACAGGGCCTAAAGTATTAAATATTGATAACGAAGGTTACCCCGTGCAACCTTATGGCGTTAAAGACAACCCAAACTCTATTTTAGACATTGCAGACATGGTTTACGTAAACCCTGTAAACACTGGATATTCTAGAATGGTTGAAGATAACAACGGTAAACTACCCAAAAGAGAAGACTTTTTTGGAATTAATGCTGATATTAAATACTTAGCAGAATGGGTTAACACCTTTGTAACTAGAAAAAACCGTTGGGAATCTCCAAAATATATTATTGGCGAAAGTTATGGTGGCACCCGCGTTATGGGGCTAGCTAAAGCACTACAAGACAGCCAATGGATGTATTTAAATGGTGTGATTTTAGTAAGTCCTGCAGATTATAAATTGTACAACACAAACCAACCTGTATATTCAGCTTTAAACCTACCTTATTTTACTGCTGCCGCTTGGTATCAAAAAGCATTACCAAACGCTCTACAACAAAAAGATTTATTAGAAATTTTACCAGAAGCTGAAGATTTTGCAATAAACACCCTAATGCCAACATTAGCAAAAGGTGGTTTTGTTTCAGATAAAGAAAAACAAGCCGTTGCCGAAAAAATAGCTTATTATTCTGGTTTAAGTAAAACCGCTGTTCTGCAAAATAATTTAGATATACCTACACGCTTTTTTTGGAAAGATTTACTTCGTAACACCACTGGCCAAACCATTGGGCGTTTAGATTCTAGGTATCTAGGGATAGACAAAAGTGAAGCTGGTGATGCGCCCGATTATAATCCAGAGCTCACCTCATGGTTGCACTCCTTTACGCCAGCCATTAATTATTATTTAAGAGAACATCTTAACTTTAAAACCGATGTAAAATATAATATGTTTGGAGATGTACACCCATGGGACCGACGCAATGATAATGTTCGCGAAGGGTTAAGACAAGCCATGGCGCAAAACCCATATTTAAAAGTTTTGGTACAATCTGGCTATTACGATGGTGCTACTACCTATTTTGCTGCAAAATATACCATGTGGCAAATAGACCCTAGCGGAAAATTAAAAGACCGTTTTACATTTAAAGGCTATCGAAGTGGCCATATGATGTATTTGCGTAATGATGATTTGATAAAAGCTAATGATGATTTACGGGAGTTTATAAAACAATCTTTAGCTAATGGTAAGGCTGCTAAGTATTGATAGTGTACAATTTTGAGATAATTTTGTTTTTAAGTTTAAATGAATTTAATGAGTGCCTTATGTTGCTACATACAAATCTTTAAAAAAACAGAACAACTTTAGGTTTAATTACAACCAGTGGCAAACACACCCGTGTTAGGGATAGTAGCGGCATCCTTTTGTTTTTGTTATAAATTAGACTGACTTTACGTTATGCGTAAATGGTGCTATAGTTTCCTGCTTTTGCAGGCATGACACCAACAAAAAGAAAAGATATAGCGGATAGCCCGACCCCGTTTGGAGCGGGTTTCTATTAATTAAACGCCCGTTTTTAACCAAACGGGGTAACACCCAAAAAAATAATCTTAAAAATTGCGCATTATCAAATTATAAGTATATTTGCAGCCAATTTCGGGTTAACCTCTGGCGAAAATCGTGAATGTTGTTTCGAATCAATTATTTTTAATTAAAAAGAAATGGAAGCTTTAGTAAAATTTGTTCAAGACGAATTTGTAACGAGAAAAGATTTACCAGAATTTAGTGCTGGTGATACAATTACTGTATTTTACGAAATTAAAGAGGGTAGCAAAACGCGTACTCAGTTTTTTAGAGGTGTAGTAATTCAACGTAGAGGATCTGGGTCTTCTGAGACATTTACAATTAGAAAAATGTCTGGTTCTATTGGTGTAGAACGTATTTTTCCTGTAAACTTACCTGCTTTACAGAAAATTGAAGTGAATAAGCGCGGTAAAGTACGTCGTGCTCGTATATACTACTTTAGAGGTCTTACTGGTAAAAAAGCTAGAATTAAAGAACAAAGACGCTAGTTTTTTATACCACATAATTTACCTTTATACAGGTGATATAAATAAAAAACCAGAGCAATTATTGCTCTGGTTTTTTTATGGGTTAATGCTATAATGATGGCATTATCAACTAACTAGTACTTTGCTTATAAGATATAAAGGTTATGAGTTTGTTTGAACTTAATAGTTGATTTGCACCACATTATTTTAAGACGAAATAGTATAAATAAAAACAGCCCGAAACTTTCGTTTCGGGCTGTTTTTATATCTAAAATTATGTTTTTAAAACTGGTCTCTTCCAGAAAAGTGAAACGCCCCTTCTATTGCAGCATTATCATCACTATCACTACCATGCACTGCATTTTCGCTTATAGAAGCAGCATACATTTTTCTAATAGTACCATCGGCAGCATCAGCAGGATTTGTAGCACCTATTAATGTTCTAAAATCTTCTACTGCATTTTCCTTTTCTAAGATTGCCGCTACAATTGGTCCGCGTGTCATGTATTCCACTAGTTCTGGGAAAAACGGACGCTCATTATGTATTGCGTAAAATGTTTCGGCATCAGCCTTAGTCATCTGTGTTAACTTCATTGCCACAATTCTAAACCCTGAAGCTGTAATTTTTTCTAATATCGCACCAATATGCCCTTTTTCAACTGCATCTGGTTTAAGCATTGTAAATGTTCTATTTGTTGCCATTTTGTTTTTTTATTTGCCGCAAAAGTAAGGCATTTTCAATAAATAGCAAGTTTAAAAAATTGTATCTTCGTTATCTATGAATAAAAACGATATTACGGCTATAAAAGCCTTATTAAGCACACCAAAAAACATTGTTATTGTGTGCCATAAAAACCCTGATGGTGATGCTATAGGCTCAACTTTAGGCTTATACCATTACCTAAAGCAATACCACCACAAGGCACAAGTAATTACACCTAACGATTATCCTAAATTTTTAAAATGGGTGCCTGCTGAAGACAGCATACTAAAACACGATACGCAAACCGAAGCTAGTGATAAAGCTATTGAAGCTGCCGATATTATTTTTACTTTAGACTTTAATGCCTTTCATAGAACAGGGCAAATGCAGTCTGTATTAGAAACATCAACCGCTACTAAAATTTTAATAGACCACCACCAAGAACCTGATAACTATGCAACATTTACGTATAGCGATGTTACCATGAGTTCTACCTGCGAAATGATATATCATTTTATTGCGATGTTAGAAGATACCGATAAAATAGACAGTAATATTGCCACTTGCCTTTATTTGGGTATTATGACAGATACAGGCTCTTTTAGGTTTAAATCTACTACTAGCACCACACACCGCATTGTAGCGGAATTAATTGAAAAAGGTGCGCAAAATGCTTCTATTCATAACAATGTTTACGATACGAATAGTTACAATCGCTTGCAATTATTAGGTTGTGCCTTAACCAATTTAAGGGTGCTTCCTGAATTAAGAACTGCTTATATTACTTTAACGCAAAACGAACTTCGCCAATTTGATTATAAGAAGGGAGATACTGAAGGTGTTGTAAATTATGCGCTTTCTTTAGACAACATTATTTTTGCCGCTATCTTTATTGAAGATAAGCAGGAAGGTATCATTAAAATATCATTACGTTCCAAAGGTAATTTTTCGGTAAATGAATTTTCGCGTTCGCATTTTAACGGTGGTGGACATAATAATGCAGCTGGTGGACGCAGCGAAACAGCATTAGATACTACCATTGAAAAATTTCTTAGTATATTACCTCAATATAAAGACGCCCTAAACCATGTATAAATTTTTTATTTTAGTACTGATTACCGTTTTATGTTTTAATTGTAAAACACCAGAAGCACGAAAACCTATTTCGGTTAAAACAGGCTCATTTATAGATGAATCTTTAGAACGCAACAAAAAATTAAACGCTAAAGAGCAGGCGCTAATTGAACAAATAATGTCTGCAAATGAGAGTAATACATACATTGCTTCAGAAAACGGATTTTGGTACTACTACAACGAAAAACGTAACGAGGACACCCTTGTAACACCTAATTTTGGAGATATCGTAAACTATTCTTATTCTCTAAAAGACTTAAATGGCACTCTAATTTATCCAGAAGACAATTTTAAAAATTTAGACTATGCGATGGATAGACAAGAGCTATTTACTGGTTTGCGTGAAGGCTTAAAATTAATGAAAACTGGAGAAACCGTTACCTTTTTATTTCCTTCACAAAAAGCTTATGGTTACTACGGTGACGAAAATAAAATTGGTGCCAATATTCCTTTAATTGCAAAAGTTACAGTAAACTCTATTACCAAAACAGAAGATAATTAACATGTTAAAATTAAATACTATAAGCGTTATATTTTGCACGCTTATAATACTCGCATTAACCAGTTGTAAATCGCAATACCCAGAATTAGAAGATGGTATTTACGCAGAAATAAATACAACAAAAGGCAAAATGGTGGCGAAATTACATTACAAAAAAGCACCCGTTACCTCAGCAAATTTTATTTCTTTAGCCGAAGGTACAAATACGCTAGTATCAAAAGAATACAAAGAAAAAAAGTTTTACGACGGACTTATATTTCACAGAGTGAAAGATAAGTTTATGATACAAGGTGGCGATCCACTAGGCACGGGTTTAGGTAATGCTGGATACCGTTTTATGGATGAATTCCATCCTGATTTAAAGCATGACAAACCTGGGGTTTTGGCTATGGCAAATTCTGGTGCTAATACCAATGGTAGTCAATTTTACATTACTGAAGTGCCACGACCTGATTTAAACAACCGTTATTCTGTTTTTGGTGAGTTGGTTATTGGATTAGAAGTGCAAGATTCTATTTCTAACGTTACAACCGATGCGCGAGATAAACCACTGGATAGTGTTGTAATTAATCAATTACAAATTATTAGAAAAGGACGTGATGCTAAAAATTTTGACGCTCCTGAAGTTTTTGAAAACCATTTTGCAGAACGCGAGAAAAGAGAAAAAGAAGAGAAAGCACGTAAAGAAAAACTAAAAGCTGCCACAAAAGCGAAACACATAAAACAAAAAGAAAAAGCTACAACCTTAGCATCTGGTTTAAAGTATTTTATATCTAAAAAAGGCAATGGCGAACCATTAAAAACGTTTTCTAAAGCGATGACGCATTATGCTTTGTTTTTTGAAGATGGGCGTATTCTAGATACTAGCGATCTTACTATAGCCGAAGCTTTAGATGCTGTAAACAAGGGAAAAAAAGCGGCGAATGCCTACACCCCAATAAAAGCAGATTTAAGTCCTGATGCTGCAATGATAGCTGGATTTAAAGAAGGTTTACAACAGTTAAATGTTGGTGATAAAGCTACCTTATTTATCCCTTATCATTTGGCCTATGGCGAATCGGGCAATCGTGGTATACCTCCAAAAACTAATCTTATTTTTGAAGTTGAAATTTTAAGTTTGGTAAAATAACTCACGCTTTATACTTTATTAAAACGTCTAAAAATTTTAGAAACACTACAATTAGCAACTATTTGACTTTTTATTCTGGTAATTACTTTTGAGACATTGCTAAACAAAATTTTAACACTTAAGTGATGTTAAACCGTTATATTTACGCTGTAAAATTATACACATGCACGCATTAAAATTTGATTGGAATCCTGTAACGGGAATTGATATTGTAGGTAATTTTAAACTACATTTTTATAGCCTAATGTGGGTTATCGCGTTTATTTTGGGATGGTACATTATGAAACGTATTTACACCAAAGAGAAAATAAATTTAGAGTTTTTAGACCCTATGTTTATTTATGTTGTACTCTCCACGATGCTTGGTGCACGTTTAGGGCATGTTTTATTTTACCAGTCAGAACTTATAAAACAAGACTTTTTTAGCATATTCTTACCCTTTAGTTTTAAAAATGGTGTTGAGTTTACAGGTTTCCAAGGGCTGGCAAGCCACGGTGCTGCTATAGGTATTATACTTGGCATGTATTTATACCGAAAAAAATACAATTATAAATCGCTATTATGGATTTTAGATCGTATTGTAATTCCCGTAGCTTCGGGAGCTGTATTTGTTAGAATTGGTAATTTTATCAATTCTGAAATTATAGGAAAAGCCTCAGGCGATTTTTCGCTTGGTGTTCGCTTTATTCAAGATTATTATAATAAATACGATGTTGTTAGAAAAACAGGTATTAAAGATGTACAAGATGCGTATAATGCAGTAGCTAGCAATCCAGAATTATTAGAGGCTGTACCGTACCGCCACCCATCGCAACTTTATGAATCGTTTTGCTATATTTTTGTGTTTTTAGCGTTGTGGTATTTCTACTCTAAAACACCAAAACGCAACCAAACAGGCTTTTTATTTGGTTTGTTTTTGGTGCTACTTTGGACGGTACGCTTTTTTGTAGAATACGTAAAAGAACCACAAGGCGACGAGTATATCAATTGGTTTGGACTAAATACAGGGCAATGGTTAAGTATTCCTTTTGTTCTTATTGGTTTGTATTTTATGTTTTTATACAAACCTAAAACACCAGTGGCGTAACTATGAAACGTTTTTTAAGTGCTGTTCTCATTCTTCTTATCGCTTGTAGTGTTTGTAAAGCTTGTAAGCAGGAAAAGCAAAACATCAAACAAACCGAGGTTGCTTTTAAAAAAGAAGGTGAACTTTCTATTTTTGATTCTAAAAATGAGACTTTAAAAGTAGGTCTTGATATTGAAATTGCAGATACTGATTTTGACATCCAAACCGGGTTGATGTATCGCAATACCATGGCAACTAAACAAGGGATGCTATTTGTTTTTGAAGATGAACAAGAACGTTTTTTCTATATGAAAAACACGAGAATACCATTGGATATTGTTTACATTAATGCCAACCGAAATATAGTAAGTTTTCAAAAAAACGCACAACCATTTAATGAAGCCTCGTTACCATCAAATGCACCTGCAAAATATGTGTTAGAAATTAATGCTGGATTAGCAGATACTTGGGCTTTAAACGTTGGAGATTCTATTAGTTTTAAAACCCAATAAGAGTGATCTTTAAGTTTAACCTATACT